>CAVFWX010000094.1:0-7858 GCA_963626225.1 Anaerotignum sp. | reverse complement strand
GCAGCCCCAGCACCTTACCGCTGCCCAGCAGGCCCAGGCCTACGCCCAGAGCCGTGAAGGCCGCAGGGCAGTAGTACGCCGCAGCAACCTCCGCAGCAGGATTGCCACCATGCTTCTCCTAGGAGGAGCCATGCTAGGCGCCCTTATCTACGTCAACAGCATGGTAGCCGCCAAGGGCTTCGAGATCGTACAGCTCCGCACCCAGGCAGTAAAGCTAGAGGCCGAAAACGCCCAGCTAAAGATAACCAACGCCCACCTGAAAAGCCCCCAGCGCATTAAGGAAATCGCCACCCAGAAGCTAGGCCTGACCGTTTCCGACAAGGTCTACTTCGCCGACAGCAAATAACTACATTATTATAGTATACAACACAAGGTCCAGAGCAGGTCGGGGCAAAATCTAAAAAAAGAGGGACTTCTAAACAGAAATCCCTCCTATTGATTCTACATGTACATCATAAGGCACACAGCGGAAGTATTATAAGTCCTGGGGCTGCTACAACAATAGCAGTTACCACAGGTTTCCAGTTCTCCTTGAACCAGTTGCCAATACTGCCCCAGAATCCTCCGCCAATGACATATTCCATGTCTGTATCGGCAAGGGTCAGCTTCGGAGGAGCAAGATAGGCAATGGCGGCATTGAGAGCATATTTGAAATCCTCCCATGTCATGGCGGTGTACCTCTTTACTACCTCGTATAAATCCTCTACATTACAAGCTTTTTCTACCATTTTCTCAGCCTGCACATCCCGATCCAGCAATTTATGGAGTTTATCTGCCAGAATCTTATTTTCCTGAACTTCCATGATTTCCGCGATATTCACATTTTTCATGATAATGCACCTCCGTATTGAATTTCTGGATTTTGTATATCCATTCACTCCTTATACGCTGTGGAAAAATTTATATTACATTATTGCCAAGCTCTTATCTATATTTGCTAAAAGAAAAGCCCCCGGCGGAGCAAAATCTGCCAGGGGCCTTTTTGACTGTTGACTGTGCTTGGGTAAACTCTTACTGAATTATTTTGGGCTGCAGCCTATCTCTACGCAGCTCTCCTATGAGCTCTTCCAGCCTCTGCCCGAAGGTGTCCAGGGATTTCTGGAGCCTTACCAGCAGATAGCAGGACAGGGCGATGGGAAAGCCAGTGGTGGAGATGGCACTAAGCAATGTATCTTCCATGACAAACTCCTTTCCATAGTATATATGAGGCCCAGGTGAGCCTAAGAGGGAGGCCCACCCAAGGCCCATATCCTTACGGAAGCTCCGTAATCACGGCTTCACGGATGTAGGCACGCTTGATACCGTCAATCTGCAGGGCATCTTCCCCTTCGTAGTAGAAGGCTTCCTTGTCCAGGATGTCCTGCATCACGTTATGCACCTCTTCTGAGGTAATATCCTCCTTGGGGTTGGCCAGGGAGATGGTCTTGGAGCCGGTGCCCCGGGTAAAGACCATGTTCAGTCTGCGGGATGTGGTCATGTACATACTCCTTTCGTTTGATAGGTGAATTTATTCGGACAAGGGAACATTTTGGTGTATAGAGCATGGAGAGTACCAAGGCCTGTACATGGTACATCTCCATGCCTGACTCCTTGTCCTTGGTAGTGATAATGCCCCCTAAAGGAGCATTATCTTAGGGGAAAATCAGGCGGCTTCCAGGGCGAAGGTGTCTACACGGTAGATGCGGGAAGCGTGCTTGGCGTAGAGAGGGCTAAGCTCCTTGCCAGCAGCCTGCACGTCCTCGTCGGAGGCCTCCGGGTTGATGCGGCTAAAGGTCTTTAGGGTAAAGACATCGTTACCAGCTGTATCAACGCCGTTGGCAAAGCCCAGCTGCAGGGAGGTAGCGATGTTTTTATGGGTAGTGGCCATGATGATTCTCCTTTCAAAAAAATGTAGTGGGGATTAGGCTGCCAGCTCGGTGATGGTTACTTCACTGAGGTAGGCGTCCTTTACGGTGTCAACAGGCTGGTTGTTGGTGAGGATGACCTGGCGGTCAACCAGCTTCTGCATGGCAGAGAGGACCTGGGCCTTGGTGAGTTCGGCACTTGGCTCCGTGATGGAGAGGGTACGGCGGGACTTGTCCCGGGAAAATACCAGTTGCAAATTTGCGCTCATGTGGGGATGCTCCTTTCATTTAATGAGGTTATAGTAATCATTTTGGCATTGAGAGTACCATTTCAGGTATGATAGCCCGCCTGCGTGGATACGTACTTTTTTCGCCTTACGCCAAATGTCCCATCACGATAGATAGTGCCTTTGACAAGTTTTGCCCTGGGAGCTACGCTCCCTCGGGCCGCAAAAGCATCGTGATATTTCCCCATGCGGGGGATGGGCCACTTTGCCTCTGGGCAAAGCAGGGCGACCGGCTCAAAAAGCAGTATCCACCTCCAGCGGTTGTCGCAGCCTGTACATGCTACCTCTCCATGCCTTGCTTAGCAATGTCCCCGAAAGGGGGCATCGCTGGGGGAGAAGGTTAGGCGGCGATGCGGGGGATGGGCCACTTTGCCTCTGGGCAAAGCAGGGCGACCGGCTCAAAAAGCAGTATCCACCTCCAGCGGTTGTCGCAGCCTGTACATGCTACCTCTCCATGCCTTGCTTAGCAATGTCCCCGAAAGGGGGCATCGCTGGGGGAGAAGGTTAGGCGGCGATGCGGTTGGTGTCTGTGCGGATTACATTGCCCAGTTCCAGTACCTGCAAGCCAGCCAGGGCTGTGCCGATGGAGAGCATGTCGTCATCGGCAAGGTTTACATTGATGTCCTTGAAGCTGCGGATGGTATAGGTAGGATTGTCATTGGCATCCTTGCCAGATACCAGCTTCAGTTTCATAACGGACGCTACGGGTTCTCTAAGCATGGTGCTCCCTCCTTTCTGTCAATATTTCGGTGGGCGGCAGGGTAGGTGAAGTACCTGGGGACCTAGCAGTGGCGGGGCCGGGTGGCTTCTTGCCTGCTGCTCATTTCCCTGTCGCAAGTACATCTTATACCTATGACATGTCATGGTCAACGGGGAATTTGCAAAATTTTCTTAGGAGATTTTGGATATTTCCTTATAAATAAAAAGAATCCGTAAGGATATATTTCCTTTGCGGAAAACAGCACTTCTGTGTTATAATGATAACGTTGCCGCACCCATTCTGGCAACAGGAGGGGGGTGCAAGTGTGGAACTTTTGATTTCCTTTTTTATCTCTGTTATGGCAAGTGTAGTTGGTTACTACATAAGCAAATGGTTAGACAGATGATCTAGCGGCAATTAGCCTGAGGGATGCTCTACCCTACAAAAAGAGAAGCCCCCTGGGACAGTAGCAGCTGTCTCAGGGGGCTTTTTGGTGCCTGTGTGGCATCTGATTTCCTTTGGTTGTATTCACTATACCACATTCGCCAGAAAAATTCAAGGATAATCCCTAAATTCCATATGGTATGAGCATGGTCTTCACGCAGGTCTAAAGCCGTCCCAGCCCGGGACCTGACTTGGACGGCGCTCTCTGGCGGTAAGGCCGTAGAGCTGCCGCTGGATATGTTTTTTGCATAGCTCCTTGGTGTAGGCCTGGTGCTCATCGGCGATAACTAGGAGGGCGGCTTCCACATTGTCCTTGTTGTACTGGCGTATTAGCTCTATGAGGGAGAGTTTTTCCTCCACCTCAGCCTCCCTGCCAAAGCAGATACCAAAGACCTGATAGGTTTCCTCATAGCCGCCCCCAGAAGAAGCCCTAGCTGCATCACCGCCAACCACAGTACCAGGCAGGTAAGTAACCCTAGCCCCAGTATCCATAGAGGTTCTATCTATATGCTGTATACTCCCTGTACTAGGTATACTCCGTAGGTGGGGGACTTCTATTTCTACTTCTTTCTTCTTAGGGAGCTGGGAGGCCTTGTGGGGCAAGGCTTCAGAGGTGCTGCCTTTTCCGAAGTGTGTTCCGGATTCTGTTCCGGACTGTGTTCCTGCATTAGGAAAATAGGTACCCTCAGGGGAGGGGCATTTTGTGGGGTGTTTTCCGGAGCCTGTTCCTGTATCAGGAAAATGAGTATATTGGCTGGCAGAAGCCTCTGTGGTACTTCCATAATCATCATATAGCTTCAAAAGCTTGAACTCGGTGTAGCGATGATGGGCATCGTGGCCGCTTCTGACCTGGATATATCCCGAATCCTCCAGCAGCTTGCGGTTGCTGTATATCAGGCTATGGCTGTTGCGGCCAAAACAGATTTTCAGGCAGTCCACGCTGACCCGCACCCATTCCTTTTTCCAGCAGCTTTTATTGAACACGTCAAACAAGCAAATATACAGCTTTACCGCATTGCCTGGGAGCCTGTCCTCCTGCATTTTGGCCATAAATCCCCGCATCTGGGGTATAAAAGAAATCCTATCCATCCCATATCATCCTTTACAAAAATTTTAGTGGTAAAGGCAGGGCAGCAGCCATCATCTTGGTGCTCCCCGCCTTTTTTTGCTATTGAGAACTAGTGGATATCCCTCTTAGGCGATAATGCCGCTGCGACTGCTGGCTCCCTCCATGACCAGGATAGGGCACCTTTCGGCCAGTCGGTCCATAATCCGGCTGGAGTAGGACTGGAGGAGCTGCCTCTTGGTAAGGTTGGTGGTGACGATGATGGGCAGCATATTGCCATGGCGGCGGAAAATAATCTGCTCTATCTTGGAGCGGACAAAATCTCCCCGTTTGCCCTCAGCCCCCAGGTCGTCCAGCACCAAAAGAGGCACCCGGCACAGGCGGTTCATCTCTGCCTGGTACTCCGGGGGATTGTTTCTCTCCAGGGTCACCAGCCGATCCATTAGCTCCATTACCAGCTCAAAACGCCCCTCCACACCTAGCTCAAAGCCTGCCAGCAGGATGGCTGTAGCCAAAGTGGTCTTGAGGGTGCCGCAAGGCCCGGTAAATATCAGCCCGGTGCCCTTTTCCAGGCAGTCCTCCAGATGGTCAATAAAGGACGCCACCCGTCCCTGGGGGTACAAAAGCTGCTCAGGCACCCCCAGCTCCACAACGTGGTCCATGGTCATATCAGCAAAAGCCCGGGGCACTCCTGCCTCCAGGATAGCACTGAGGCACTGGTACTTTTTGGCAATCCTCTGCCGTTCATAGTTCCTGGCCTCCTGCATCATCTTCCGGGTGCGTTCTGCCTGCTCCTGCTGCTGCCGCATTTCCTCCGTCAGCTCCCCACGGCTGAGAGCCTCCAGATCCCGGAGAGCCTTTAGCTTCTTTTCCCGCTCCCGTTTGGCCACCTTGCCCTTTATCTCAATGGCAATAGGCCTAAAGCGAACGTCCAGCCCCGCCAAAAAGTCTATATCCTCCTGTCCCAGGCCCAGGCTGCGGCACTGCTGTATCTGCTCCTGGGAAACTGGTGGAGGCGGATCCTCCTGTAGGTCTGGCCATGGCCTAGGCAGGTCCGCCGGCCTTTGGGTGCAGCTAGTATTGCTCATGGTGTCCTTGTTGCTTTCCTCATTGATTGTCATAGTCATTTTCCCCTTCTCCTAAAAATAGATTTTGCCAATTTCTCATGCTACCAGCTGTGACTCCTCCGCAAAGTTCTCCGGCACGAAGTAAAATGCCTTGCGGCATGGGTGGGTGACTAGGAGCCGCCCCTCCTGTACCAGTATCTTCCGCAGTCGGCAGAAGGTGCCGTGGGAAATCTCCAGCTCCCTTAGCAGCACGTGCTCTGGGATTTCGCCCTGTCCCAGACAGCAAATGGCCCTCAGCAAATCGCTGGGGGTTGGCAAGCTTGTTTTCATCTTATAATTCCCCCTCAAAAAAATTTCATCAAAGAAACAATCCAAAAACTGCTACAATACCCCTAAAATCCGCAGCCATACTGGAAAGAATTTCTTATGACTTTTTGAGTATAGCAGATTGTTTTCCACAAATAAAGCATTTTCTTGAAAAAATTCGTAATTATTTCAAACAAAGGAGAAAAGTCGCATAAAATGCTTCACAAATGTTCAAAAGAGGGCAGAGATAGGTGGTGTGATGTTGTATACAATATATTTAAAAAAGGCAAATACCCTGCCCAATAGTCCTAAAGCTAGATGGGGCAAGGGGTGAAAGGTATTTTGTATAGTGCAAATTGTCGTGAAATTTAATAGCAGAAATGTACGTTCCTTGCAAAAAAAAAACACAGGTATAATTTAAAATGAAGTGATATAAAATAGATGTAAATATGTTTTTATCCCTCAAAAATAGGACAAAATCAGCAAGGAGGAATTATTTATGCAGGCAAGGAGCAAGAAACACCTGGCTATGCTGGTAGGCATGGCACTAAGTGCAAGCGTGGGGGTTGGCATGAATCCCATGGAGGCTTATGCTGCAAGCAATCTGGGTGATGGCGGAAGCGGATATACAGACCCATTGGATGCCTCTTTGACGGGAATTGATATAGAAGGCACAATCGTGATATTAACACCATATGAAACATATGATTATATAAATGATGCTGGTACAACGTATGCCCTGACAAATAATGAAAAAACCAATACACAGATTGATATATGGAAGGACGAAACAGGAAACGATACATTTACTGTAATTGGCAACCTAAACAAGATTGAAATAAATTCTACAAACAAGATTTCACCTACTATCGTGATAAATGGTAGGGATGATGAACTTTACATGCTAGAGGTGGCTAAAGGCACCACTGGTACTGTTAACGTTTCCGGTGCCGGTGAAGTGGTGAATATGAATGTGCAAGAGGATATTGAACTAAATAGCAGTGTATATATTGCCAAAGTGAATATCGATGAAGGTAAGACCCTTACCAGCACCAGTACCCTGCAAGTATATCAGATTACAGGTAAAGGCAGCCTAGATGCCGGTAGTAATATAGTTAAAGTAATTAAGGGTATCGACATAACGGGTGATATAACGGCAAAAAGCATCGATGCATATGCATATGGTGACGTTGCCACCAGCGGCAGTCTGGATGTAGGTGGACTGAAGGCAAGGAATGTATCTGCTAATAGTGTAACGCTAGGCGGCGAATTGAATGCCGATAACGTATCTGCCGCAAGCGTAACGCTGGCAAAGGATTTTTCTGTTGTTTCTGATGGTGTAGGGCACAGAGACTGTACTACTATTGAGGCTGATACCATTAAGCTAAATTCCTCCTTGGCAGATGTAGACAAACTTAAACTTCTGCAGCTCAAATCCAAAAGCGGCGATACTATCAAGGTAGAGATTGTTAGCAGTGATGTCAGTGCAGTAACAGAGGAACAGATAAATGCTGTAAAGGCACTGGCTGAAAGAAGTGGCGTAACGGTAACTATTAGTACTGTTACTGAAACTCCCGATGATGGCAATACCGATGATGATACCCCAAAAGATGACACCACCGCTGCTGAAAAGGCTCAAAAAGCTGCCGACGCTGCCCTGGAAGATGCAGACAAGGTTCTGAAGAAGATCAATGAATTTGCCACTGTGGAGCCAGAGGTTGTTGCCGCAGCCAATCCATTTACTACCAAGCTGCCAGGTGCCAGCGATATTGCCGCTATCGGTGCACCAACAGAGGCCCAGAAGCAGGAATTGCGTACTGCTCGGGAAGCTCTGAATACTGCTATGGAGAATTTGGATACCCAGATAGATGCGGCTGAACAGGCAGGTAAGACTGAGTTAAAGGCTCAGCTGCAGGCAAAGAGAAACGAGCTGGAAGCTAAGGTCAACAGCATGACTGATGCCGGTATGGAAACCAAGGCTACGCAGCTACGGGCTGCTGTTCAGGAGGCAGGCAAGACGGCTGCCGCACCTAGTATCGCCTCTGCCCGTACTGCTGCGGTAATTACCGAGGTTATGACCAACAACGTAGTAGCCCGTACCAGCGAGCTTCGTACCCTGGCTGCTGCCGTAGATGATGGCAGAC
>CAVFWX010000093.1:0-7925 GCA_963626225.1 Anaerotignum sp. | reverse complement strand
GCTTGCGGAGCTAGATATACCAATGGGTTGAAGATGGTTCTTGGATGTATGTACGGTATATCTTTCCTGTGGGGGAAAAGCAACGAAATTATAGAGAGATTTTACCTACCAGATATGGAGAAAATGCTGCATGGCCAGGCTGACAGCAGTGATGCCTGCCCAGCATGAGGCTCCTATAATAAGTGGCTTGTCACCGGTGCGGAGAAGCTGCAATACATTGCTGTTGAGGCCAATGGCTGCCATGGCCATGATAATCATGAACTTGGCCAGTTCACTGATAGGCTGGAATGTTTTTATATCTATGCCCATATTTACGCAAAGGGTGGTAATAACAGCTGCTAGGATAAAATACAGGATAAACATAGGAAAGGCTCTTTTCAGGCTAAAGCTGGAAGCTGCCTTTTCTTTTTTTGCATCTTTGGAGGCCAGCAACAACGATAAGCACAATGTAATAGGGATAATGGCCAGGGTACGGGTAAGCTTTACTGTTACTGCCTTGTTCAAGGTTTCGCTACCTAGGTGCCACATGCTGTCCCAGGTGGTGGCAGCGGCGGTGACAGAGGAAGTATCGTTGATGGCAGTACCAGCAAAAATGCCAAAGGCATCTCCACAAGAGGTGTCAAAGCCAATCATCTGCCCCAGGATAGGAAAGAAAATAGCCGCTAGTACATTGAAGAAGAAGATTACGGCAATGGACTGGGCCACCTGATTGTCATCTGCATCAATAACCGGAGCGGTGGCAGCGATGGCAGAACCACCGCAGATGGAGGAGCCAACACCCACTAGAATAGAAGTCTTGGCAGGAACATGGAGAATCTGCTTCAATGCCCAGGCTATCAGCAGGGATATGCTGATGGTACACACGATGATAGGCAGGGATTCCATGCCGGTCTGTAGGATAACTCCCAGATTCATGCCAAAGCCAAGCAGCACCACGGCAGCTTGAAGTATAAATTTTGATGTCCATTTGATGCCTGAAGCAGTTTTGCCTTGGTTGTGCCAAAATAGGGCAATAATCATGCCGGCGATAATGGCAATGACAGCCCCACCAACAACAGGAAACAATCTCCCCAGTAGCCAGGATGGAATGGCGATACCCAGGCACACTAAGATACCTGAAATATTTTTCTTGGTAAAATTCATCATAGCTGGGGTATTTTGCCTTGGCAGAATGCCCCGTCACCTCCCTTTCTTTTTCTGGGGCAAATTGTAGCACTGGACAGTGATAATGTAAAATTATATAATTCTATTGAACGATAATAATATCTTATTGATATGGAGGGAAGCTATGCTGGACTTTAGGACAGAGACCTTTCTCACAGTATGTGAGACTATGAATTTTACAGCAGCAGCCAGGAAACTGCATATTACCCAGCCGGCAGTGTCCCAGCATATTCATTTTTTGGAGGAGCAGTATCATGCTGCTCTGTTTGTGTATCGCAACAAGCAGCTTTTTCTTACTCCTGCTGGAGAGATATTGCAAAAGCGGTTGTTGACCATGAAGAATGATGAGAAGTTTATCCAAGATGAGCTAAGGAGCCAGCACTATGGTATTGCTTCCTTGTCACTGGGGGTTACTATGACCATTGGTGAATATGCTATCGTGGATAGACTGGCGGGATTTTTGAAGGCTCATCCGGAGATAAATATTCATCTTCACTATGGCAATACAGCCCAGCTATTGGAGCTTTTAGACAAGGGAGAGATAAGTCTTGCCCTAGTAGAGGGAAACTATCCTAAGGAAATATATGCCCATAAAAAATACAGCACAGAGGACTATATAGCCGTTTGTGCTGTAGGACATAACTTTGTATCTGGATGCCCTCGTACTGTAAATGATTTGCTGGGAGAAAGGTTATTGGTACGGGAAGAAGGCTCCGGTACCAGGAATATCTTGGAACAGAATCTTACCGCCAGGGGAATGAGGATAGCAGATTTTGTTCACTATACCCAGGTGGAAAATATGCATACTATCAACGGACTGCTGCGTCAGGACTGCGGCATTTCCTTTCTCTATAGAATTGCGGTGGAAAGGGAGCTACAGGAAGGAATATTGCAGGAAATTCCCTTGGAGGACTTCAGGATGCAGCATGATTTTGATATCATCTGGGAGAAAAATAGTATTTATACGGAAAAGTATCTGGCTATCTGCCAGGAATTGATGGCATGAAAAAAGCCCCCGGGGTAGGGAGCTTTTTCATACAAAAGAGGTATGGCGGGCGGCATTGGGGTAACAGGGGTGCCGCCTCGCGCCAAAGAAAATATATGAGGAAATAAAGGGTATAATTTTAATCAACGAAAGGGTTCTCAGAGGAGTAGAGCATGCCCTTAGGCTGGTTAAAGGATATATCTTCAACGCCAAGCTGGCGGAGGATATCAAAGATTGCCTTGCCATAATGGCCGAAGGCTACAGCACCATGATGAGGATATCTCTTCTCAACAAGCACATGGCGATAGAAACGGCCCATCTCAGGGATAGCGAAGATGCCGATGCCGCCGAAGGAACGAGTTGCTACAGGGAGAACTTCGCCCTCTGCGATATAGGCACGGAGCTTGCCGTCAGCAGTGCTCTGGAGACGGTAGAAGGTGATGTCTCCGGCATCAATGTCGCCCTCCAGGGTGCCACGGGTAATATCAGGGGTGTTGCCGTTCTCCAAGAGACGATTCTGAATGAGCTGGTACTTGACGCCGCCCTTCTTCAGCTTGCAGAGAGGTGTGTTGCCACAATGGAAGCCCATAAAGGTATCCTTCAAGGTATAGTTGCGGATGCCCTTGATGTTCTCGTCAAAGAGATCCTTTGGTACGGAGTTGTTGATGTCCAGCAGGGTAACAGTATCGCCGGAAATGCAGATGCCCATGTACTCGGAGAGGGCACCGTAGATATCTACCTCGCAGGCTACTGGAATGCCCCGGGAAATCAGGCGGCTGTTTACATAGCAAGGCTCAAAGCCGAACTGGCTTGGGAATGCAGGCCAGCACTTGTTGGCAAAGGCCACATACTGGCGGGCACCCTTGTGGGCTTCCATCCAATCCAGGAGAGTCAGCTCGTACTGTGCCATTCTAGGCAGCAGGTCTGGATAAGGATTGCCTTCCTTGCCCAGCTCCTTGGCCATATCTTCTACAATAGCCTGGATGCGAGGATCGTCCTTGTGCTCCTTGTAGGCTACCAAAAGATCCAGCTCGGAATTTTCCTCAATCTCTACGCCGATGTCATAGAGAGGGGCAATAGGAGCGTTGCAGGCGAAGAAGTCCTGTGGACGTGGGCCGAAGGTGATGATTTTCAGTCCCTTGAGACCCAGCAGAGTGCGGGCGACAGGCTGGAACTCTGCGATCATATCTGCTACCTCGTCAGCAGTGCCAACAGGATATTCTGGGATAAATGCCTTCAGATGGCGAAGGCCCAGGTTGTAGGAGCAGTTCAATACGCCACAATATGCATCGCCACGGCCGTTAATCAGATTGTTGCCGGTTTCCTCAGCAGCAGCTACATACATAACAGGGCCGTCAAACTCCTTGGCTACCAAGGTCTCTGGAGTCTCAGGGCCGAAGTTGCCCAGGAATACTACCAGGGCGTTGCAGCCGGCATCCTTGGCTTCTTTTACAGCTTCCAGCATATCGGTTTCATTCTCAATAGTTTTCTGCACTTCATAGAGATCGCCGTACTTCTTGGTGTAGCTCTCTACGATGGCCTTTCTGCGGTTTTCAGAAAGGGAAATAATGAAGCAGTCACGGCTTACGGAAATAATGCCGCATTTTACACTTGGAATGTTGGTCATGGACATAATGAACTCTCCTTTTACATATTTACACAATTTTTGTTGGAAAACTTCCCATACCCCTATAGGAAGCTGCTCATGGTTTTGTTCTCGCGTGTTCTCGTGCACGCATCTTATGGATTAGAGAATATCATGTTTGTGACAGGATGTCAATTATTTTTTCTAATTTTTTCTTTGCCAGAGGCAGAAATCCTAGGAAAGCTATTGAAAACGAATCTCAATAAGGTAAAATACCTAATAGTATACAAGAGTTTTTTGACAAATCGTCCTAAAAGAAAAATAAAATTCTTATTGACTATTGTTTATCCCTGTGATATATTGTTTTACACAAAGAGCGTGCACGGGAACGCAAAAGAAAAACAAAATGCACGCCGCTGTATGGGCTTAAAGACAATATACTGTAAGGGGATTTTCTTTTAGGTGTTATTGAAGGAGAGAATATCATGAACTACTTAATCGGTATTGACATTGGTACATCTGCTACCAAAACCGTGCTTTTTGATGAAAAATGCCAGGTGGTGGCATCGGCTTCTCAGGAATATCCGCTGTATCAGCCACAGAATGGCTGGGCTGAGCAGGAGCCTACGGATTGGGCCAGTGCAGTGGAGAATACCATAAAGATGGTTATTACAGAATCCGGTGTGGATAAGGAAGATATAAAGGGTATTGGACTTTCCGGCCAGATGCATGGCCTTGTTATGCTGAATGAGGCAAATCAGGTTATCCGTCCTTCCATTATCTGGTGCGATCAGCGTACCGGCAAGGAATGTAAGGAGATTACCGAGAAGGTAGGAGCAGAGAGGCTTATTGAGATTACAGCTAACCCTGCCTTGACTGGCTTTACGGCCTCCAAGATTCTCTGGGTACGGAACAACGAGCCGGGGAATTATGCCAAGTGCCGTCATATTCTTTTGCCAAAGGATTATATCCGCTTCTGCATGACTGGGGAATATGCTACGGAGGTATCCGATGCCAGCGGTATGCAGCTGTTGGATGTACCAAACCGCTGCTGGTCCACAGAGGTGCTGGAAAAGCTTGGGATTGATGAGGCACTTTTGCCAAAGGTATATGAATCCCCAGAGGTAACAGGCCACATTTCCTATGAGTTTGCTGCCCGCACCGGACTTTCCACCAATACTGTTGTGGTAGGTGGTGCCGGAGACAATGCAGCAGCTGCCGTAGGTACTGGTATTGTGGAAGATGGTAGAGCTTTTACTACCATTGGTACCAGCGGTGTGGTTTTTGCCCATACCAGTGAGCCAATCATTGACCCTAAGGGCAGAGTTCATACCTTCTGCTGTGCAGTACCTGGCTGTTGGCATGTTATGGGGGTTACTCAGGCAGCAGGTCTGTCATTGAAGTGGTTCAGGGACAATCTGGGCGAAGGCTATAAGATTGAAGCCGAGAAGCAGGGAGTTGATGCTTACGACCTGATTAATAAGGATGTGGAAGCTGTGCCAAGGGGCAGCCGCAGATTGCTGTATCTGCCATATCTCATGGGTGAGCGTACTCCACATCTGGATCCTGACTGCCGCGGTGTATTCTTCGGCCTATCTGCTATCCATACCAAGGCAGATATGCTGAGAGCCGTCATGGAAGGCGTAAGCTATTCCTTGAGGGATTGCCTGGGCATCCTGCGAGAAATGAATATAGATGTAAGAGAAATGATGGCCTGCGGCGGTGGCGGCAAGAGCAAGATCTGGCGGCAGATGCTGGCAGATATGTACGGCTGCCAGGTAAAGACCATCAAGGCTCAGGAAGGCCCGGCACTGGGTGTGGCTATTTTGGCAGGAGTTGGAGCTGGAATATTCCAGGATGTACCTAGTGCTTGCCGGGAGTTTATTCAGGAAGCTACCTATTGTCAGCCACAGCCTGAGGGACAGTCCTATTATGAAAAGGGGCATGCTTTGTATCAGAAGCTTTATACAAAGCTGAAGGACTGCTATCAGGATTTGGCCAAGCTTTAATAAAAAAATAAGGTAATGTGTGTAAAAGAGAGAGGGTTTTATCAATGACAGAGAATAGTGCAGTCGCTGAAAAGCGGGTAGCCAGGGTAAAAATGTTTATTTATTTTGCCGCTGGCATGGCAGGTCTGCTTTTTGGCCTGGATCAGGGTGTAATTTCTGGTGCACTGCCTTTTATTGCTGAAGAATGGCAGCTTAGCAGCCATATGCAGGAAATGGTAGTAAGCTCCATGATGGTAGGTGCCGCTACTGGTGCTATCATTGCTTCCTTTTTGGCCGGGGGCATTGGCAGAAAGAAAAGCCTTTTGATTGGTGCCATATTGTTTATTGTAGGCTGTGTTGGTTCCAGCATGGCTCCTAATGTAGATGTCCTCATTGGCTCCCGCTTGATTTTGGGCCTGTCCGTAGGTATTGCTTCCTACACAGCACCTTTGTATCTGGCTGAAATGGCGGACAAAAACGCCCGGGGTAAGGTTATTTCCGGCTACCAGCTGATGGTTACTGTAGGTATTCTGGCAGCCTTCCTGTCTGATACTGCTTTTAGCTACACCGGTGACTGGCGTATGATGCTGCTGGTTATTGCTATTCCGGCAGTTATCCTGATTATTACTGTATTCAACCTGCCTGACAGCCCACGTTGGCTGGCAGCCAAGGGAAGATTCTCTGAGGCACAGACCGTGCTGGACACTCTCCATGCCACCAAAGAAGCTGCCGAGGCTGAGCTGGCAGATATCCGTGAAACCCTGAAGGTAAAGCAGGCTGGTTGGTCCCTGTTCAAGTCCAATAGCAATGTACGCCGTGCCGTATTCCTAGGGGTGCTTTTGCAGGCTATGCAGCAGTTCACTGGCTTCAATGTCATTATGTATTATTCTCCAAAGATTCTCAGCTTGGCAGGTTTTGCTTCCACTGAGGACCAGATGATTGGTACCGTTATTAACGGTTTGGTATTCGTACTTTCTACATTTATTGCTATTGTTATGGTAGACAAGGGCGGCCGCAAGCCAGCCTTGAAAATCGGTTTCTTGGTAATGGCTATTTCCATGCTGGTAAACGGTATCTGCATGGGTCTGCTGGAATCCGGCAACGCTCCAGCCTTTGTTCCTTATCTGGCAGCTCTTATGACCATGGTCAGCATTGCAGGCTTCGGCATGAGTGCCGGTCCTATTGTATGGGTTCTCTGCTCTGAGATTCAGCCACTGAAGAGCCGCGAGTTTGGTATTGCATGCTCTACCATGACCAACTGGATTACCTGTGCCATCGTAGGTGCAACCTTCCTGACCTTGGTAGATACTCTTGGATCTTCCATGACCTTCTGGCTCTATGCAGCTCTGAATGGCCTGTTTATCGTATTAACCATCAGCTTTGTGCCTGAAACCAAGAATGTAACCTTGGAAAAGATCGAGCAGAACCTCATGTCTGGCAAGAAGCTTAGGGAAATCGGCTGCTGATTTGCAAAATGGTAAAGGGGCGGGGCGGCGATGCCCTGTCCCGTGGGATAATCGCGTAAGAAATAGGAGAGTACGCCATGAAAATCTATACTGTAAATGACAAGGAATTTAGAGCCTACGGCCGTGTGCTGGAGGTAGAAACCAGCGAGTTTGTCAAGACCATCAACAGCCATGAAGCCGTTAAAGAGGGCGTTGTCTATGAGCCGTCTGTGGCTGAATTTGAGGCACTGCCTCTCTTCAAGGTAATGCAGGACAAGGTATACGGTGAGCAGCCAGTGGAGTTCGGCCATTGCAGCGGCTACAACCGCAAGCTCAATGCCTTGGAATATCATCGCTCCTCTGAGATCGATATTGCTGCTACTGACCTTTATCTCATGCTGGGCCGTCAGCAGGATATGGATCCGAAAATCTATACCTATGATACAGCCAATGTAGAGGTATTCTTCGTACCGGCAGGTACAGCAGTGGAGCTTTATGCTACTACTTTGCATTTTGCACCATGCAGCGTTGAGCCGGGTGAGGAATTCCGTTGCGGTGTTGTACTGCCAAAGAACACCAATGAAGCCTTGACTTTGCCAATTAGTGAAACTGGCGAGGATAGGCTCCTCTTTGCCAACAACAAATGGCTGGTAGCCCATGAGGACAGCGGCCTTCAGAAGAATGGAGCATTTATCGGCCTTACTGGCAAGAACTTAGAACTGTAATATACATAAAAACATTCCAATAAAGCAGAAGCC
>CAVFWX010000092.1:0-7973 GCA_963626225.1 Anaerotignum sp. | reverse complement strand
AGAGCTTAGTGTCCGCTATGTCGATATAGGAGCGAGAGCGAGTCGACGTGGGTACACTTTCAGCGTTTGCTTCGCCCTATCATCTTACATTACTATTCCTGGCTGGTCAACAAAATGGCTTCCTTCATCCTTGCCACATTGGCACCAATCTCATCCTCTGGGAAGAATGCCCGCACCGCCTGCATCTGCTCATCATCCCCATCAGCCACTACAACCTCTACCCGATCTCCCAGGATACGCCTTGCCTGATGCACTACCAGCCGGATATGCTCCGTATCCGTCAAGATAATATACTTGTTTGCAATATCACTATGGGCTGCATTAACGATTTCCTCCACTGATGGGCCGGAAGGGTCGCTACCATCCAAAATAACCGTAGCACCTGCCTCCTGCAGCCTTAGGCCAGCCTCCGGGGTCGGAGCAATAGTCATCAATGCCAAAGGCAGCAGGAAGCTCTGCTGAACCATGGCCATAGCATGAGGCTCCGCCATGATATTGATATGGATTTCCCCAATATGCCCCCAGCCTACGGCACGCTCCAGCACCTTGCCTGGATGCTCCGAATGTAAATGGATGAAGATATTCTTGTACCTTCTCTCCACCACTACGAAATTGCCAATTTCCTGCAGCTCCTTTTCAATAAGATCCACAGACAGTTTAGGGTTTGCCACCATAAAGGTAACACAGTAAGGCCGCACCATATCATCATAAGGGCTGATGAGATTTTCCTGGCGGTTGACGCCGAAACTGCTGGAAAATGGCAAGGTAGGAGAAACAAATTCGCCGATAATCCCCTTGAGACAGCCATTGAGGAACACCTGCATAATCATTTCCCCAGAGTCGATTTTATCCGTAAAGGACTCCTCTCCTGCCTTGATAGCGGCCCTCAGTACCTCAATGATGTTCAAGCCATCCTTTACCGCATGATAGGCACCCTTGGCCATAATCTTGGAAGCCACGATAATAGGCCGATCCTTCTGCTCCGGCACCGCCTTCTGAGCATAAAGGATGCCGTACTGAAAAGCCTTGCCAAATTCCTGGGAAGTGGCATTAAACCGCCCCACCAGGCCCTTGGCCAGGCCTCTCAAAATCTGGGACAGGATAACTCCTGCATTGCCCCTGGCTCCCAGCACCGCCGCATCTGCCACCCGTCGTGCCAGACCGCCGATACTTTCATTGACGCTGTCTGCCAGTGGCAGCACTGCCGCACCCATGGTACGCAGTACATCAGTACCCGGCATGCCGCAGTAAAAAAACTTGCCGCTTTTCTTAACCTTGTTGATCCTGTCATATTCCAAAATAAATTCACTGTAAGCACCGATAATCATCCGCTTGTAGTCGGCACCTGTAATAACTTCATTATCCTGATCCATTTGCAATCTCCTATTGGGTCGCTTATTTCATACTCTATCATACCATATTTATTTCTTTCGCAAAATACATGCATAATTTACTTTTGTACTACCTAAGAGGTATAATATAGTTATATTCGCTAAATTCTCTCATTAACCTTTTTTTGAGGGGGAAAAGTAAGGAGATTTTTATGGAAAACGCAAAAATTCAGGCTGAGATGGCTTCTGCTGCCGATACAGGAGCTGATCCCCAGCCAAAAAGAAAATATACTCGTCGCAGTACCTCTGCCAAGGGAAGCAAAAAGTCCAGCCGCTCTACCAAGGTAGCTGCTCCTGCCAAATCCAGATACGAAAAAATCTTTGCCCTGGATATTGGTACCCGCAGCGTTATTGGCATTGTGGCTGACAAGACTCCCGCAGGGCTGCAGATTATTGCCACCGAAAGGCAGGAGCACAAGACTAGGGCCATGGAGGACGGACAGATCCATGATGTTCCTCAGGTTGCTGCTGTCATTGACAATGTAAAGAAAGCCCTAATAAAGCAGGTAGGGCCTCTGAAAAGTGCTGCCGTTGCTGCAGCGGGCCGTGCCCTCTACACCATGACTGCCACTGCGGAAATGGAATTTAGCGGCATTATCACCGCCCAGCAGGAGCGAAGTCTGGATTTTGCAGGCGTACAGGCTGCCCAGGCACAGCTTGCCACCTCAGGTACCGTGGATGATTTAAGCAATTACTACTGCGTAGGCTATAGCACCGTAAAATACCAGCTGGACGGCACCCAGCTGAAAACTCTAGTGGGACAGCGAGGTCGTAGTGCCACTGCCACAGTCATTGCCACCTTCCTGCCACGGCAGGTTATCGACTCCATGCACTCTGCCCTCCAGTCCGTAAAGCTGGATATGCAGGCCCTGACCCTGGAGCCTATTGCCGCTATCAATGTACTGATTCCGCCAACCATGCGTCATCTGAACCTAGTGCTGGTGGATATTGGTGCCGGCACCTCCGATGTGGCCATTACCAAGAACGGCTCCGTTATTGCCTACGGCATGGTGCCACAGGCAGGAGACGAGATTACCGATGCCATTTCCCAGCAGTTCCTGCTGGATTTCAACGTGGCAGAGCAGCTAAAGCGAGATGCCACCAACGGACTCCAATGCCATTTTACAGATATTATGGGCATGGAATACGATATGACTGCCCAGGAGGTTATCCAGCCTGTACAGCCAAATATCCACAAGCTAGCTGAGTCCATCTGCCAGCAAATATTGGAGCTGAACGGGCAGGAGCCGCCCCAGGCCATTATTCTGGTAGGCGGCGGTTCCCTTACCCCTCATCTCTGTGAATATGTGGCAGAGATCATGGCATTGCCACCAGGCAGAGTTGCAGTACGACATCCAGACAAAATTGACGGCATCCTAGACATTCCTGATGAGCTGAAGTTGCCAGATGCTGTTACCCCATTGGGCATCCTGAAAATTGCGTCCCTGAATACCCTGCATTTTCTCCGGGTCTATGTCAATGATGCAGAATACAGCCTTTTCAATTTCCGTGATCTCACTGTTTCTGATGCTCTGCTGAATGCAGGAATTATCCTGAAAAAACTCAACGGCAGACCGGGACTGGGAGCCATGCTAAAAATCAACGGAGAAAACAAATTTATCCCTGGTACCATGGGCACCATGGCACAGCTGACTGTGGAAGGTGCTCCGGCTACCTTGGACACGCCTATCCAGGACGGCACCCATATCCAGGCAATTCCTGGCGTTGATGGTGCCAGCCCGGAAATAACCTTGAGAGATATCTTGGAAATGCCTCCTTCCTACACTGTTTTCATCAACGGCAATGAAACCAATATTGATGCCCAGTTCCTCATCAACGGACAGACAGCACAGCCAGGGCAGCTACTCCATGATGGAGATGAAATCCTCAGCAAGGATGTCCGCACCCTTGGCGAAGTATTGAACACAGCAGGCTTCCCTCCTATGGGACGGAAAATCAAATACACTCTCAACGACAAGGAATCCCAGTACACCATTACTCCACGGATTCTCCTCAACGACAACGAGGCAAGCCTTTCTGCCGAGGTGCATCAGCAGGATTATATAGAATATATTGCCCCGGAACTGCCCAAACTGGGTGATGTGCTGAATGTTTCTGAGCTAGATGCCTCCTTGGTTATCTACTATGAGGGACAGGAGCACAAGATTCCTTCTGCCACTGTCAACCTGGAGGTCAACGGCCATCCTGCCAGCACCAACACCCTGATTCAAGAGGGCAGCCAGGTGCGGTTTATGAAATCCCTGCGGGCTGCCACTACTGTCAGCGATGCTCTGCTGGCTGTAGGCTTCCAGCCACCTGCTGCCAAGAGCCGGGTAAGCTTTACCATCCTGGTAAACAAGCAGCCAGTGAATTTTACAGATCCCATCAAGAACGGCGATGAGCTGGAAGTAGTTATCAGCCAGCCAGAACCTGCTGCTACCATTCAGGATTCCATCAATCTGGCAGATAAAATCAACAGCATCCCAGGCCTGACAGAAGCACTGCGGAACAATTATTAACCGGCAAATACCAGACGAATCCCCTCGTCCATAAACACCTACTTCTACATAAGAATACAAAAATGCTGCTCCCCTAAAGGGAACAGCATTTTTTAGTGCTTGTTTTTCGATTGTTATCTCTGGTACTTGTCTGCCAAAGACTTCAGCCAGTGGGCCTTGTCCTTGGACAGCATACCAGGCAGCATCCGCCAGCCCCAATTTCCCTGGGCTGTACCCGGCCTGTTCATGCGGTGATTGCTGCCCAGTGCCAGGATATCCTGCAGGGCAATAATGGCAATCCTTGCATCAGAAGCATAGGCATGCTCAATGAGCCGCTTGTCCAACTCCTTGGCACTGCACCCCGGTACTCCCAGCATATTGGCAATGGCCTCAACCTCAGCCCTGGAAGCCTCCTCCTCCAGCCAGCCCACCATGGTGTTATTGTCATGGGTGCTGGTGTAGACAATGCAATCCTCTGGCTCAACAAAGTTGATGCGGCCATTTTCGTTGAAATGCAGCTCAAACTGCAGTACCTTCATGCCAGGGAACTTGCAGGCCTGCCGCAGCTCCTCTACCTGGTCAGTAATGATACCCAGATCCTCAGCCACAATAGGTGCATCCCCAATGGCCTTCCGCACCAGGTCAAAGAACGGCTTGCCAGGGCCTGGACGCCAGATACCATCCACAGCGGTCTCTGCATCGCCGTCCACCTCCCAGAAGGACTCAAAGCCCCGGAAATGGTCAATGCGAACTGCATCCACCTGCTGCAGGATATTCTTGAAGCGGCGAATCCACCAATCATAGCCATCCTGCTTCATAACCTCCCAGTTGTACTGAGGATTGCCCCAAAGCTGGCCGGTTTCGCTGAAATAATCAGGCGGTACCCCGGCAACCTTGTACGGCCTGCCGTTCTGATCCAGCTTAAAGAGCTGCTGATGTGCCCAGGCATCGGCACTATCCTGGGATACGAAAATCGGCATATCTCCCAGAATCTGTATACCCTTGTCATTGGCGTATTTCTTTAGCTTCTGCCACTGGCAATGGAAGATATACTGCTCAAACTGGATTTCCCCTATCTCATAGGAAAGCTGCTCCTCCATGGCGGTAAGGGCAACCTCGTCCCGGCGGACAAACTCAGCATCCCACTCGTTCCAAGGCTTGTCGTTGTGCCAATCCTTCAAGGTCTGGAACAAGGCATAATCTCGAAGCCAGTATTGGTTCTGCTTTACCCACTTATGGAAATCATCCTTCTGTTCCTGTGTACACTTGGTAATGGCATTGATATATGCCTTGAACATCAGGGACGGCTTCAGCATCTCTGCCCAGGCATAATCTGCCTGTCCGGTAGTTACTATAGAGGCATCCTCCAAATCCGCCTCTGTCAAGAGATCCATTTCCTCCAGCATCTCCAGAGAAATCAGCAAAGGATTCCCCGCAAAGGCAGATGGTGAAGCATAAGGGGAATTGCCAGAGCCAACAGGATTCAGTGGCAAAATCTGCCAAATCTTCTGGCCGGCTTCCGCCAGGAAGTCAACAAATTTATACGCCTCAGGCCCCAGGTCGCCGATGCCAAAGGCAGATGGCAAACTAGTAGGGTGCAGCAGCACGCCACACTGGCGGACCCCCTTTTCCTCCTTCTCGACCACAGTCTTGTGGCGATATACCAGGCCTGTACAAGGCGGCACATCCACTTCCATGCGCCCACGGACAATATTGATGTCCGGACGCTCCCCCAGTGCATCCTCCATAATGCCGGCAGCCAGATCCCTTACATCCAGGGACACATGGCGGATTTCCTGACTGCGGTTCAGCAGCACGATAAATACATCGTCCTGTGCCTTCTTGCCAAAGACATCCTTGCCGTCGTCAATGACACGAGCATACCCATAAACATCCCCCTGAGAATATACTGGTAGGATTTTGCCTGTCTGGAGAGCCACATATTTATTACGAAGATGAATCAAGCGGCGGGTCCACAGCTGCAGCTCCTTATCTCCATTTTCCCAATCATAAGGGCAGCGGCTATATGGATCCCGATAGCCCTGCATGGCCACCTCGTCACCATAGTACACGCTTGGCACGCCTGGGAAGGTCATCTGCCACAGCACAGCCAGCTTGGTACGCATAATACCCTTGTGGAGCCTTTCCTCATCCAGATTGTAGGCAGCCTGACGGACAGCCGGCATTCCCTCCTGGCTTGGTGCCTCTCCCAGCAGGGTAAGTATACGCTCCCTATCATGAGAACCCAGCAGGTTCATCATGGCATAGAAATTATGCTTTGGATAGTTCTCCTGAAGGCTCCGAAGTCTGGCGACAATCTGCCCGGCATCAGCATAGCCCAGCAGGAAATCCAGCACCACCTGACGGAAAGGATAGTTCATGGCAGAATCCAGTTCCTGACCGCAGAGATACTCACGGGAAACTCCATAAGCACTCTTGTTGGAAGCATCCTCCCATACCTCTCCCAGCATGACAGCATCCTTGTCTACCTCTTTCAGAACTTTGTAGAATCTCTGAGTAAAGGTTTCCGGCAGCTCGTCCACCACATCCAGACGCCAACCGCTGATGCCCTGCTTCATCCAGTATTTCAGCACGCTGTCCTCATCGTTGATAATGAAATTCATGTAAGCAGGATTGTCCTCACGGACATTTGGCAGGGTGTCAAAGCCCCACCAGCTGTCATAGCCTGTCGGATAATTATTGAAGCAGTACCAGTCATAATATGGAGACTCCTGGGACTGATATGCCCCTATGGTATCGTAGTTGCCAAATTTGTTGAAATACTTACTATCTGCACCGGTATGGCTGAAAACGCCATCCAGCATAATGCGGATGCCCAGCTTCTTTGCCTCAGCACACAGCTCCTTCAAATCCTCATTGGTGCCCAGAATTGGATCTACCTTGTGGTAATCTCCCGTATCATAATGATGGTTGCTGGCAGACTCGAAGATAGGATTCAGATAAATAACGGATATCCCCAAATCTTTCAGATATGGCAGCTTCTCCTGAATGCCCTTGAGATTGCCACCGTAGAAATCATAGGAAATAATTTCCTTGGTATCAGGATCCTTGTAGTAATAAGGCTTGTCATTCCAGTTCGCATGATATACGGCACCTTTCTTAGGGATAATCTCATTGCCCTTGCGATAGAAGCGGTCAGGGAAAATCTGGTACATAACGCTGTGGCGGAACCAATCCGGGGTATCTGCTCCCTTATTGTACACCGTAATCTGATAGGACTGCTGCGGCGTATTGTCCTGAAGCTTGCCCAAGCCACCCATGCGGGCATCATTATTGCCATAATACCAGGTTCTGCCATTGATGGTAATGACGAAATAGTACCACATAAGGCAGCCCTTTTCCGGCATGATGATATTGTCAGAAAAATACATGGTGCTGCCTACCGGATCCTCAGGCTTCAGGATATATACCAGCTCTCCGAAACGCTCCCGCCAAAACCTGGCCTTTACCTCTATATTCGCCTGCTTATTCTCCACATGGTCCAGCTCCAGCTTTACCCTGAGGCGGATAGAGCTATAGGCCTCCGCCGCCCCTACCGGGCTGCGATAAAACTCATTTTGGGAATTATGCTCCACACTCTTTAACTGCGGCATCCAATCTCTCCTTAAAATATATTTGCATTTGCTGCTAAATTGTTTTTTAGATTATCCGGCACCTGCCAGACAGGAACTAAATTTATGTTGTATTTATTCAAGGGCATTATAGCAAATTCCTGCCTGAAATGTGAAATTTTTTCTTATTTCTAGGAAAATTGTCGCATCAGCGTTCAAGAAACAAAAAACAACACATAAAAAGAGCCATCCTCTCAGACAGCTCTTTACATTACTATATATTTCAGAACAATATCATGGTGCTGAAATCAACGCCAGTTCCTGCTCTGAATAACGCCCGGTGGCCTTGATAGCTGCCAAGGTGGTTATACCATCCTTAATTGCATCTCTCAGTGCCTCTAGTTTTCCCGCACTTTTTCCTCGTGCTTCGCCAATAACTTCTCCCTCAGCTTTTTTCTCCTCACCATAATTATACAGATAAATATCCATTACCTCTTCCTGATCAAACAATG
>CAVFWX010000091.1:0-8408 GCA_963626225.1 Anaerotignum sp. | reverse complement strand
AAGCTGGAGGTCTTCGTTTCTAGACATACAGTACCGGAGGGCTTCAATCATTTTCTTTTCGTTCAATGGCTTTGCCAGGTGGATGTCAATGCCTGCCAGCTTGCAGGCGATGATATCATCCATAAAGGCATTGGCTGTCATGGCTATGATGCCGATACTTTTGGCATCCAGACGGGGCAGTGCCCTGATTGCTCGGGTGGCATCCAATCCGTTGAGCCTTGGCATCATAAGATCCATATAGATAACACCGAAATAGCCAGGGGAGGATTTTTCGTAGATTTCCACCGCTTCCTGACCGTCTACGGCACAGGTAACCTCAATGCCGTTGTTTTCCAAGAGCATCTTGGCGATTTCCATGTTCAGCTCATTGTCCTCTACCACTAGGGCACGAATGCCCTCAAGAGGCATATCCTCACGGCAGGACTTTATGGTTATATTGTCCTCCTGGGAGCCGATCTTGAAAGGTACCTTGGTAACGGCTGTTGTGCCAACACCAGGTTGGCTTTGCAGCTCTATGCTGCCACCCATATTTTGTGCCAGCTGGTGGGCAATGGCAAGGCCCAGGCCGCTTCCTTGATATGTGCTGCGGCTGGAATCATCTGCAGCCTGTGTAAACATATCAAAAGCATGCTTTACAAAATTCTCACTCATGCCCACGCCTTGGTCCTGACAAAAAAAGCTTAGGAGCACTCTTTCCTCGTCCAGTTGCTCCTCATTCAGTCCTACGGTGATGGTAGTGCCGGGAGCACTGAATTTGATGGCATTGTCTGCTATGTTGGAGAGGATTCTTTCCAGATAGATGGGATTGCCCCTGAGATAAGGGTGGACGGCCTGACCGTGGGTCCATTTCACCATGTAGTTGATGCCCTTTTCCTGTGCTAGGGTAAGGTATTTTTGATTTACCCGCTGGAGCATATCTATTAGGTCAAAGGTCACATCATAGCTGGTGAGGCTGCCGCTTTGGAGCTTGTTCATGTCCAGAATATTATTGACAAGGGCTACCAGATAGTGAAGGGATTCCAATGCATTGTTCCGTAGCTTCTGGAGCATTTCTGGATTGTCAGGGTATTGGTTGGCAAGGTTTAGCATACCGATGATGCCGTTTAGAGGGGTACGGATATCATGGCTCATATTGGCAAGGAACCTGGTCTTTAGCTCCGCCTCACGCTTGGCGGCTCCGGCAGCATAGAGCAGGTTCATTTCCATCATTTTCTCGTCAGTGGTACTGCGGACAGCGGATAAAACATGGGTCACATTGCCATCGGCATCACGTTTTTTCACCACATATCCTAGCCTGTGCCAGTTGCCGTTGCACATCTGATATTCGGTGCTGATGTAGTCATCCTGTTTCAGCCGCTGGGGCAGGGTAGAAATGTCCAAAAATTCACGGACGTATTGGCGGTATTCTGGGGAAACCATGGTATCACATATCCGTCGGCTGGCCACAGTATAAGAGCCGGAATGTCCTGTAAGCCGGAAGGTGCCTTCCTCACAGGCTATATCCTCAAAGAAATCATTTTTTATATCCACACGAGCGATAGAGCAATAGCACTTGCCTAGAGCTTCGATGATTTCGTCCTTTAGCTGTGCCGCGTCCAAGGTCTTCTGCAGCCGCTGGGACAATGCCCTTTCCTTTTCTAGGGCTGCTTCCAAATCGTTAGCCCACCGGTTTCTTTCATATACGGATTCACGGATATTCCGCAGCACGCAGTATAAATAGCCTGGCTCTCCTGTGGGGATTGCCTCTATGTGAAGATATAGGTCCAGCTCATGGGATATTTCTTCATATTCATGGTATTTATTTTCGTATGCGGTGGCATAGTAATTCTTTGGCCACTTCTTGTCGGCTCCTGGAAATACCTCAGTAAACCGCCTGCCCAGCATTTTTTCCTTGGTGGTATGATTAAGCCTTGCCAGAGCTTCATTGCAGTCGATGTAGGTCCAGTCGTAGGGCTGTCCCTTATCATCTAACTCCAAATGCAATAAGCCCACAGCGTAGGGAACCTTATCGTTTATAAGTATATTGTGGTAGAAATCCTTCTCCATGTATGTGTATCTCCTGTCAGATGTATCTTAATATATAGTATGATATAATACCACATATATATGGGATTATACCATCTTGGGTGTTCAAAGGAAATAGTTATGGGCATTTTGCGACAATTTTCCTATTTATATCTCCGATTTGCCACTAATTTGGGGTAAATCCAACAAAGTTCCGTAATGATGCAACGAAAGTGGGTAGTTGATGGTGTAATAATAGTGTAAAATTCTATTTAGAAAAGGACAAAGCAATACTAAATCAGGAAACGATTCCTGTGCATGCTTATTTTTTTACGCCTATTTTTAGGAGTAAGGCGGATTTTTGTGAAAATTCGTTAAAAACTTGCTGTAGGATTCCTTGGTGCAAAGCTTGCGGTAGGCACTAGGACTCATACCTTTTAGTCTTTGAAAGGCTCTGGTAAAGGAGTCGCACTTGCTGTAGCCGCAGGAGTAGGCTATGGTTTCGATGGACAGCTTGGAGGATTCCAACAAATGGCCGGATTTGTTTACCCGGCAGATTTGGATGTACTCCTGAGGGGACATATTGATTTTTGCCTTGAAAAGGGTGGTCAGGTAGCTACGGTTCAGCTTTAGGTAGTCTGCCAGCTCCTGCACCGTAAAGGGCTCGCTGATATGGTTGCGGATATACTCCAGGGCTATGGCCACATAGTCATCGGGAGCGGTGGAGGGCAGGGTGTCCTTCTGGGCCTCAGCCAATACCGCCAAAAACTGGTTCAGCAGGCTCATGCGGCGAAAATAGTTGGCCAGCTCTGCATCCTGATAGATAAGCATCTGGTCAACGGCATGCTCCAGAGCTGCTCCTTGCTCCTTATTGCAGGTAAAGATAGGGGATTCCTTGCTAAGGCCCAGGCTGTCAATGAGGGGGTCAGCATCCTTGCCGGATATGGCAACCCATACATAGCTCCATGGCTCCTGGTTGTCGCTTTCGTAGCGGGTAACCAGGCCGGGAGAAATGAGAAAGCCGTTGCCGCCGTGGAGCTGGTAGCTCTGCTTTTCGCCGTAAAAGGTCTGAAAGGTGCCGCTGCCTGAGAGAATATAATGGATAAGATAATATGGACGCATGGCGGGGCCGTAGCCGTGGCCAGGGTAGGTGTGGGATTTGCCGAAGGTGGTAATGGACAAGCCGGTGCTGTTTTCCGGCAGGACAATACCTTGTGCATCTTCCATGGAGATACCTCCTGTCTAAAATAGTTACTTTCCATTATATTATAGCAAAAATCAAAGGCTTTGTCTGAATGTTTTGCTGTTATCCCTGCTTGCAGGGTAATTTATAAAAAGAAAAGGGGAGGATTTATATGTATATTTCTGATTTGCTGGAAGCAGACAGAGTTGAGCTGAATGCCCAGGTTGCTACCAAGGAGGAAGCTTTGGACAAGCTGGCTGAGCTACTTTACAAGTCTGGTGCTGTGACTGACAAGGAAGCATTCCTGGCTGACATTCATGCTCGTGAGGCATTAGGCTCCACCGGCATTTCCGAGGGTATTGCCATTCCTCATGCCAAGAGTGATGCTGTGGTAAAGCCTGCCATCAGTGCCATTACCGTACCAGGTGGAGTGGATTTCCAGGCTAGGGACGGCAAGAACAGCCGCATTCTCTTTATGATTGCTGCACCAAAGAGTGAAGCAAATCTCCACATTGAGATGCTGGGACATATTTCCCTTATCCTCATTGAGGAAACAAACAGGGAGAAGCTGCTGGGAGCTGCCAGTGCATCCAGGTTCCTGTCTTATGTTGACAGGATGGAAGCCAAGAAGTTTACTGGCCTTGACTAAGGGGTAAAGGCCAAGAGGTCAAAGAAGAAATTAGGGGGTAAAATTTAATGGAAAACGGTATTTCTTTAAAGGAAAAATTATCCTTCGGTATCGGTGCATACGGTAAGGATTTGGTTTACGGCATAGTAGCCACCTTCGTAATGGTTTACTATACCGATGTAGTGCAGGTTTCTCCTGCTTTCGTAGGCGGTCTGTTCTTGGTAGCCCGTATTTGGGATGCCATCAATGACCCAATCATGGGACTTATTGTAGATAATACCAAGACCAAATACGGCAAGTTCCGTCCATGGATTTTGGGTGGTACTGTTATTAACTCCGTTATACTGGCATTATTGTTCCTGAATCCTGCTGACTTCCTGCAGGGTACCATGGTTTATGTATGGTGTGCTGTGAGCTACATCCTCTGGGGTATGACCTACACTCTGATGGACGTGCCATTCTGGTCCATGATTCCAGCCTTCTCCAGTGATTCCAAGGTTCGTGACACCATGTCCGTTATTCCTCGTCTTTTCGCTATGTTTGGTGCTTCCACCATCAACACCTTCGGTCTGATGATTATTGCTTTCCTGGGTGTAAACATGGGCGGCACTGTGGCTGACGGTTATTTCCGTTTCGCTCTGATTATCGCTATTGTATTTAATATCTGTTCCCTTATCTGCTTCCTGTTCACCAGAGAGCATGTTGTTATCGAAACCAAGGAAAGCATCAGGCCTGCTGAGGCTCTGAAGCTCATCCGTGACAATGACCAGCTGCTGGTTATCATTACTCTGACTATCATGAAGGAGCTGGCTATCTATCTGTACCTTGGCCTTGCCCTGTACTACTACAAGTATGTTGTAAACGATGAGAGCTGGTTTGTTATCTACGGTGCTGTTTCCTTCGGTGCACAGCTGGTAGCCTTTGCTGCATTCCCTAAGCTGGTAGACCTTATCAATCGCAGAAACACTTATATCCTTTCCATTCTGTGCCTTATCGGCGGCCTTTTGGGTATGTTCTTCTTCGCTGCTTTCCCTGGTGCCAGCGGCAATGTATTCGGCGTTTGTGCCGCTCTGTTCAGTGTTGGTAATGCTTTGGTTTGCGTATCTGGTACTGTTATGTTGGCTGATGCCTGCGACTACGGTGAGTTCAAGACCGGCAAGCGTACTGAGGCCATCGTATTCTCTGCCCAGACCCTGTCTGTAAAATTCGGTTCCGCCATGGCTGGTGCCCTGGGTGGCATCCTGCTGGAGTGCGTAGGCTATGTGCCAAATGCCGTACAGTCTGCTGATACCATTATGGGCCTGAAGCTGTTGATGTTTATTGCATCTTCCGCTATCTTCGCCTGCATCATTCTGGTTTTCGTGAAGTTCTACAAGCTCCATGGCAAGTTCTACAAGGATATGCTCAGCATGCTGGAGGTAACTCGTGAGCAGCGTAAGCTGGAAGAGCAGTCTGCCTGATAGATAAGGAAGGTACATATAATGACTGATTTTGTAAGAGAAAAAATCGCTGACCCAAGATATTTTGCCGAAAATGTCTTGGATCCTCATAGTGACCACAGTTATTTTGCCAGCCTGGAGGAAATGAACGGAGGCACTACCTCCTTCAAGCTTTCCCTTAACGGCCCTTGGCATATCCATGTGGCAAGGACTCCGGAGGAAATCCCTGCTGATATTGAAAAGCCTCATTGTGATTGCCACAGCTGGCCTACCATCATGGTTCCCGGCCATATCCAGATGGAGGGTTACGGGAAGCCTCATTATACTAATACTGCCTATCCTTGGGATGGCCATGAGTACATCGTACCTGGCCAGCTGCCAAAGCATGATAACCCTGTTGCTACCTATGTAAAATACTTCCAGTCCCCAGTGGACTGGAAGAAGACCTGCATCTCCATTCAGGGGGCAGAGTCTGCCGTGGCTGTATGGCTCAATGGCAGCTTCGTAGGCTATAGCGAGGATAGCTTTACTCCGTCAGAGTTCAACCTCACCCCATACCTCTCTGACGGGGAAAACAAGCTGGTGCTGCAGGTATATCGCTATACCAGCGGCAGCTGGCTGGAGGATCAGGACTTCTGGCGTTTCAGCGGCCTGTTCCGGGATGTCTATCTCTTTACCGAGCCTGAGATCCATATTCAGGATATCTTTGTGAAGGCTGAGCCTGAGAACAATTATCAGGACGGTACTTTGAAGCTGGATCTGAAATGGCATGGTACTGGAGCAAAGAAGCTCCATGTAAGGCTCTTTGACCAGCAGGGCAAGGCTGTTATTGACCAGCTGGAGTCCTTGGGTAAAGAGGAAATTTCCCACCTTATCTACCACCTGAAAGATATATCCCTCTGGAGTGCCGAGGCTCCTAATCTCTACCGTCTGGTACTGACTGTGGAGAATGAGGCTGGGGACATCGTAGAGGTTGTGCCACAGAATGTGGGCTTTAGAGAGTTCCGCATGGATGGCAACATTATGAAGCTTAACGGCCAGCGTATTGTCTTTAAGGGCGTAAACCGCCATGAGTTTGACTGCTATAGCGGACGTGCCTGCGACAGCAAGGTCATCGAGCAGGATATCATTACCATGAAGCAGCATAATATCAATGCTGTACGCTGCAGCCATTATCCAAATAGCAGCCGCATCTATGAGCTGTGCGATATTTATGGCATCTACATGATTGATGAAACCAATCTGGAGACCCACGGTAGCTGGATGCGGAACGGCGGTGACTTCATTGATGAGTACACTTTGCCTGACGGCCATCCGGAGTGGCAGCAGGCTGTGCTTCGCCGGGGAAAAAATATGCTGGAGCGGGACAAGAACCATCCGTCCATCCTGATTTGGTCCTGTGGCAACGAGTCCTACGGCGGCGAAACCATCTTCAAGCTCCATGAGTATTTCCATGAGGCAGACCCATCTCGTTTGGTGCATTATGAGGGGCTGTTCCATGATCGTCGTTACAATGGTTCCAGCGATATGGAAAGCCAGATGTACAGCCATGTGGAGGATATCAAGAAGTTCCTGGCTGAGCATCGGGACAAGCCTTTTATCTGCTGCGAATATACCCATTCCATGGGCAATTCCAACGGTGGCATGCACAAGTATACCGATCTTGCCTATGAGGATGAGCTGTACCAGGGTGGCTTTATCTGGGATTATGTGGATCAGGCCATTATGGCAAAGGACAGCCAGGGACAGGATGCACTGCTCTATGGTGGTGACTTCGGTGATCGTCCAAGTGATTACAACTTCAGCGGCAACGGCATTGTCTTTGCTGACAGAAGCCTGACACCAAAGATTCAAGAAGTAAAGTTCAATTATCAGAACTTCAACCTGGTGCCTGATGCCCAGGGCGTGGAAATCGACAATCTCAGCCTCTTTACCAATACTGACAGCTATTTGCTGAAGGCAGAGGTGCTGAAGGACGGAGAGAAGCTGTGGGAGAATACCTCCGTTGTAAGCATCGCACCTGGTACCACCGGCTATGCTGATATTAACTGGCCTGGCTTCGGAGCAGGGGAATATGTATATACTGTTTCTCTGGTGCTGAAAAATGCGGAACTGTGGGCCCCTGCAGGACATGAGGTGGCCTTTGGCCAGACTGTCATCACCCGTGAAGATAATGATGGACTGGAAGCATGGCTGAATCGTAGCTACCAGCCAGTCCACATGGACAAGCTGCCTTTGCAGACTCCGCTGCGTATCTGCAAGTCCGATATTAATGTGGGAGTATATGGTGAGTGCTTTAGTGCCATGTTCTCCAGTGCTCAGGGCAATCTGGTTTCTTATAAATATAACGGACAGGAGCTGGTGGAGGAGCAGCCTCAGCTAAGCTTCTGGCGTGCACCGGTGGACAATGACCGAGGTAGCAGCCGTCAGATTGATTGTGAGCTGTGGAAGCTGGCTGGGTATTTCCGCCGGGTAAAGAAAACTGAGCTGTGGGAAAATGGCCAGTGGGTAGCTGTAGACCGCTACTTTGGCGAAAGAGGCTGCAGCGAGACCTTCGGTGGTAGCTTCCGCATCCGCTATACTTATACTGTATTGGATGCTACTCAGGCAGAGGTAGCTGTAACCTATGAAATCCGTCAGGACGGCACATTGCAGGTGGATATGGACTATACCAAGGCTGAGGGAATGAGTGAAATGCCTGATTTTGCCATGCTCTTTACCTTGCCTGCTATGTATAATGAGATTAGGTACTACGGCCTAGGCCCATGCGATACTTATCAGGATCGCATCCGTGGTGGCAAGTTGGGCGTATATGAGTCTACGGCTCAGGATGAGTTCGTGCCATATCTGCGGCCACAGGAATGCGGCAACCACGGTGGCGTTCGTTGGTTCCGTGTAACTGACCGCAGGGGCAGAGGCGTGGAAATTTCCGCTAACGTGCCAATGGAGGCTTCGGCCTTGCCATATAGTCCACAGGAGATTGAAAATGCCCGCCACAAATATGATCTGCCACAGGTGCATCATACATATCTTAGGGCTTCTGCCGGACAGTGCGGTGTAGGTGGAGATGATACCTGGGGTTCTCCGGTGCTGGAAGAGTACACCGAGAAGAATCAGGATAGGAAGTTTAGTTTTACCCTGAAGGGGATTTAAG
>CAVFWX010000090.1:0-8413 GCA_963626225.1 Anaerotignum sp. | reverse complement strand
CCTTGGTCAGCTTCTCCTCTGCATCCATAACATCCAAGTTGGTGCCAACGCCTGCTGCATAGCGAACCTGGGCAATCTTATAGTCTTCCTTGGCTCTTTCCACAGCAACGGAGGTAGTGTGGATGCTTCTTTCAGCAGCCTTCATGTTCAAATAGGCTGTCCTTACCTCCAGATCACCCTTCTGGCGGGTATCCTCAGCTGCAGCCTCTTCCTTGGTAACAGCAGCCTTGGCCTCCTCAACCTTGGCCTGGGTAACATTGTTATCCCAAACATTCCAGGATATTCCAACAGTAGCAGACCAATTATTGCCTTGTGCATAACGAGAATCTGTGTCCGCTGCATTAAACGGCTGCTCACCTGCCCAGTTTTTTCCTAACTCAACATTAACACTAGGCCTATATCCTGCCTTGGCCCCCTCCATCTTTGCCTTGTTAATCTCCACCTGATAATCTGCATTCAATACATCAGGACGATTGGTGCGGGCATAGCTGATGCAGTCCTCAAAGGGAATCTCATATACCTTATAGTCCAGACTGTCAGTCAGGTTCAGCTTGGTACCGGTATATACACCCATGTAGTTGTTCAGGGTGGCAATAGCTACATCATAGTCATTGTTAGCCGTGATGAGACTCTGCTCCGCATCGGCTACCTGAACCTGAGTGGCCAGTACATCAGACTTGGCTACGGTACCTACGGTATACTGGGCATTTACATTCTTCAGATGTTCATTCAAGGTGTTTACAGAATCCTGAGCTACATTGATCTGGTTCTTGGCCTGGAGAGCCTTGTAGTAGGCAGCCATGGTAGCCTCCTTGATACCCTGCTTGGTCTGTTCCAATGCCAGCTCAGCAGCATTCATGCCCAGGTCAGCCGCCTTGATGGAGTTTTCCAGCTGTCCGCCACTATAGATAGGCATCGTCAGAGTCAATCCATTGGAAAATATCTGATTATCATGATTAGCATTATGAAATTTACCGCCCTGTTTGGTGATGCCACTCTTCCAAGTAACAGTTGGTCCAAAGGTGCGACGAGCCTGATGTCTTGCCCATACTGCATTTTCCAAATCAGCCTCGCTCTGCCTGATGGTCTTGTTATTATCCAGAGCCAGACGTACACTGTCCTCCAGGGTCAAATTCATAGGTGCATCAGCGTCAGCTGCTTCCTCTGCCATGGCTGTACCGGTCATGGATACTGCCAGCAAACTGCCCAGCACCAAGGCACCAAGCTTTTTTCTAAAAACATTCTTCTTCAAAACAATTTCCTCCTAATATGGTAATAACATTTTTGAGCCACTGCTCCATGGCTCCTTATTTATCCTAAAAGCTTCGGCGCAGACCGAAATATGTTGCTCTAGTATCGGATTTATTTATATCATTTACCTGTGTAAAAACATAGGTATTCTTAGCAATTTCATACTGCAGGCGGGTCTTTACCTTGAAATCATTGGGATCATAGCCATCCACAGACAGCTGCAGCTTCTTGCCCAGGTCCAGGCCTACGCCGGCCTTGCTGTCAATGACACCAGCCCTGGCTCCAAAGCTGCCCTTATAGACCCCGCCCTGAAAATTTACCCGGTTATCCTCGCCAATATCATCCAGTCCCAGGCGAACCAGGCTGTTTTCTGTAGGGCGGACATCCACCCCCAGGTCAGTCTGCCAGCGGTTTTCCTTGCCACTGTACATGGTTTCCAGGCTTGGCTCCACCTGGATAGCAGCTACATCCCCCAGCATCTTGTCAGCCTTCTGGCTTACATTGCGGACATTGTGGAGGGTAGCCTTCAGATCTTCAGCCACCTGTGGGTCTGTTACCACATTTTCCAAGACCTCAGTCATATGCTCAATCCGCTTGCTGGTAGTAGCCAGGTTGGCAATGGCTTCCTTCATGTTGGTGCCGGTTTCCCCGTCACCACTGAAGTTCCGCATCATAACTTCCAGGCTGTCGGCAGTACGCATGAGACTGCCAGTCATCTGGTTTACATTGCTGGCCATCTGCTTGATATCCCCTTGGCTGACACTGGCAATATTGGTCAAGGTTGCGGTCAGGTTATCCACATTGGCCGTAATGCTCTGCATATTCTTGGTAATGGACTTCAGTGCCTGCTGGGTATCCTTGTCTCCCATAATAGCGTTCATGGAATCCAGCAAATCCTGCACCTTGATTACAGCCGTGTTCAAATTGGCCATCATATCATCCATGGTAGCATCCTGGACACCATAGAGAAAATCCCCGTCACCATAGCAATCAGACAAATCCGCATCCTGTGCAGGAGTAATATTGATGAACTTGCCTCCCATAACACCATTGGAGCTGACTGTTATCGAGGACTTCTTTGGTATCTGTACATCGGATTCAATAGTTACTTTAGCTACTACCCCGGTACCAGATGGCTTTACAGATTCCACCTTGCCGATGCGGACACCAGCATAGCATACATCATTGCCACTGTTCAGGCCTACCGCCTGGGCAAAGCCAATATTCAGTCCATATCCCTTGCTGCCTCCCAGCTGGACACCGTCAACTACCGCTATAGCCACCACCAGCAGCACCAGTCCCAGCAAAGTAAAGGCTCCTACCTTTGCTTCCATTTTCATTCTGCAGCTTTCTCCCTTCCCCGGTACAGCCGCCCCATAAAGCTCTGTACTCTTTCATCCTGACTTTGACAAAATCTCTCCACCGTATCTACGGCAATCAGCTGTCCCTCATAAATCATGGCAATCCGATCCGCAATGGCACAGGCACTAGCCATATCATGAGTTACCACCACACTGGTGGCCTTCTGCTTACGCTGGGTTTCTATCATAAGGTCGTCTATGGTCTGGGTGGTAATAGGATCCAGGCCTGAGCTAGGCTCATCGTAAAAGATGACTTTCGGGTCAAAGGCAATGGCCCTGGCCAGTCCAACTCTTTTCTTCATGCCGCCGGAAAGCTCTCCCGGCATATAATCCTGTATTCCAGGCAAACCAACCTGCTCCAGCTTTCTCGCCACAATATCCTGTATTTCCGCCTCAGAATAATCCGAGTGCTCCCGCAGGGCAAAGGCCACATTATCCCCCACGGTCATGGAATCAAACAAGGCAGAATACTGAAAGACCATGCCCATGTTCATCCGCATCTCGTCCCACTGAGCCTCCGTCAGTTGGGTAACAGGCTGTCCCATAATGTAAATCTCGCCGCTGGTAGGCTTGGTCAGCCCAATCAGCAACCTCAACAGAGTGCTTTTGCCGGAACCGGAGCCGCCGATGATGGCCAAGGTTTCCCCTTCCTTGATTTCCATATTTATATGCTTCAGGACCTTCTTTTCCCCGAAGTTTTTGCATACATCCACTATCTTGATCATATCTGCCTCCAGAAGCCTAGTACAGCATCCAAGAAAGGATGACATTCAGCAAAAATATAATAATGATAGATGTTACCACGGAGCGGGTAGTGGCCAGGCCAACTCCCTCGGCACCATCCGGTGCCCTCATGCCATAGTAGCATCCTACGATGGCAATGATTACGCCAAAAACCACTGCTTTGATCAGTCCCCCATATAGGTCCGGTCCGTCAGCATACTGCACCACAGAGTGCCAATACACATAGCTGGATATACGGAAATAATACAGGGAAACCAACCAGCCTCCCACCACACTGATGATATTGCCATATACTGTCAGCAGGGGAACCATGATCATGCAGGCCAGCATCCGTGGCCCTACCAGGTACCCCAGGGGATTTACCGCCATGACCTTTAGGGCATCAATCTGCTCCGTTACCTTCATGGTACTGATTTCCGCAGTCATAGCAGAGCCTACCCGGCCTGCTGCCACCACACCTACCAGCACAGGCCCTAGCTCACGGCCTGTGGCAATGGCAATAATGCCGCCTACTGTGGACTCAGCCCCGAATTTAATCATTTCTCCCGCCATCTGCAAAGTCATAACCATGCCAGTAAAAAGCAAGGTTAATGACACAATAGGCAGGCTGTCTACCCCTAGATGGGACATTTGGTGCAGCAGCTGCTTGCCTCGGAATTTCCGTGGCAGCTGCTTCAGTGTGCCTATGAGCAGCAGGGTCATGTCACCAATAAAATATAGCGTATCCAGCACACGGCTGCCTATATTTTCCAAAAAGCTTATGAGCATCCTGTGTGACCTCCATCTGTCGCAAAAATATCAACATAGTTATTTTAGCAGGATATGGCAAAAATTAAAAGGCTGTACTAAAATTTCAATTCTCACACTATCTAACAATGTTAGTAAATATATGTGAAATTTAACTGAAATTTTCACAGCCTTTTTAAAAAATTTATTTCTTTTCTACTACCTTTACGCTGGTGTGGATTACATTTTCAATAATATAGTCACTGGCAACCTTGTTAGGGCTTTTCTCCTGGGACTGGGCCTTTTGCTGCTTCTGTGGGGACTTGGCCAGCCTTTCTGCCAGCTTCTTCCCTTGCTCCACAGCCTTCTTCAGCTCTGCATCAGTCTTTGGCACCACCAAGGTAGGCTCCACCACAATATCATTGTTGCAGTTGCTGGACAGCATATCCTGAAGCTGTACATCTACTGGTGGCTCCTGATCCATCTGTACCCCGGCCTCTGCAGCCTGCTGCTGTGCCATAAGGATTTTGGCAACATTTACCAGACCGCCCCCATGGACATCCAACTCCAGTTCTCCTGGCTGCTGAGTTTCTGGTACGGTATAAGGCACGCTTACATTGACCTTCATGCCCCTATATGGCTTCAAGGTAGTATCCAGGGTAATGGTTTCTCCTGGCAGCACTTCCTTCTTGCTTGGCACGGCAGATACCAGCATGGCGGTTTTTCTGCCCTTGTCAATGGTTACATCCACCTTCAAATCCAGCATATCAGGTTCCTTTTCTCGGTTCCCCAAAATGACATTCAGCACATCAGTCAGCTCAGTTACAGCTGCCTTTGCCACATCCTCCCCATCGTAGAACATATTCCTCCGTTCAATCAGTCCATCAGGGCCATAGCTGCTGCGAAGTGCAAATTTCAGGCTGGCAGTAGAGGCATCCTGACGGTCCAAGGTGCTCTGGATGGAGCTGTACACCGTTACTGGTGCAATAGCTGCCAGCACCTCCTCATCAAATGCCACCATGGTATTATAGGTAACATCCCTATTAGTGTCCTTGTCATGGACAGTGACAATAATAGGCACAGTCTGAGGGAACTCTCCCAAGGTGCCGCCAATGCCGTCCTGCCGATCCTGACTGATACGGCCAATAATGCCGCTGACTGAGCCCAGCTTCATGCCAGAGGTAGGGCCGTGAATGGTGCTGACTACGCTGGCATCAGTCATAAAGTAGTTTACATTGCCCCGATGGGTATAGGAATGGCCAAAGGCCAAAATCCGCTTATTATCAACAGCAGTTACGGTACCCAAGGAGCCAAAGGTAAAATCACCAATGGACATGGCCACACCTACCGGAGAACCTGGCTCCAGCATAGCGTTTGGCCTCACCTGCATCATGGAGCTGCCATTGTCCCAGGTATTGCCATAATCTACCTTGATGCCAAGAGGTGACATTTTCTCCTGCAAAAACTCCAGTCCCTTGCTGCCAAAGCCGGAAGCAAAGAACACAGCCTTGTTCTCCAATGGAGCTTCGCTGTCCTCATCCTCAGAGCCTATTACGCTGCTGCCGGACTCACCATCTTGGGATGAAACGGCAGTCCTTGGCTGGTAGTCAGCAGATGGCTCTGCCTGAGTTGCAGCCTCCTCCGGGCATTCCTCAGTAGCAGTTTCCTGACTATCCTTGGCTTCATCTGCCTGTGGTTGCTCCTTTGCAGCATCGGCCTCCTCTGTCGCTTTCTGCTCCTCAGCTTTTGCCTTATCCGCCTTTGTTTCCTCAGCCTTGTCCTTGCCGGCCTTTTCTGCTTCCTTGGCAGCCTGCTCCGCCTGGAACTTCTCCCGTTCCTCCTGCAGCTTCTTCAGATCCAACTGCTTCAGGGAAGTCTTGTTGCGGCTGTCTGGATAATCCCAGATTTTCAGCATATCCTCAATAGGAGTCAGCATGATCCTATCCGTAGGGTACATATCCTTGTACCCTGCAGACAAAGCCCCTGCCAGCTTGCCGTTGAAATAAATAGGACTGCCGCTCATGCCGGAAATAGCTCCCCCAGTTTCCTCAATCAAGGAACCAGAAAGATTTACCAATATACGCTTGGAGGACATTTTGCTGCCATCTCCCAGGATGCCCACTACCTGCACCTCAAAAGGACGGATTTCTCCGCTTTCATCTACCACTGTATAGCCAGTACCCCTCATGCCAGGCCTGATATCCTTCAGGCTCATAATCTCCGGCAATGCCGCAAAAGCAGTGGAGCTTAGCAGCAAAGCCCCAGACAGGCAGGCTGCCAGCACTTTTTTTCTCAATTTACCTAAAAATCTATTCAAAAAATTCACCTCGAAAATACTTGTCGCAAATTGGTTAATATACTTATTATAGCTTAATTCCTTATAAAGGCAACAAGTATTTTATTCCTATTGCACAAAACTTCTCAACAAAATACAGGGAAGCCGCCACCTGTCCCTCCAAGTGTGCCTCCCTGTGTTTTTATTTCTGTATTAGCAGCAGTCCACTGCCTACCGGCCGCTCGCTGCCATCGGATGGGCTGTTGACCATCTGGCCCTGAACCACCATTTCGCTGGAACCGCCTCCGTCCAGATTAAAGGCATCGACTGCCCCAAATTTCTGCAGCAGCTGGGCTGTTTCCGTCAAGGTAGTGCCGATGCTGTGGCTCTGGCGGCCATCCACCACCAGCAACAGCACCTTGCCATCCGCCTTTACACCTACAGCAGTCCGAGGAGCACGGCCCTTGGCTATATCCGATGGAAACTGCTCCTGGGTGGCAGTTACATTCACCTGACCGTTTCGCAGCAGCTCCGGCCCTGCACCTATAATATTATCGGCGGCATTCAGCTCATCGCCGAAATTCTCCCCTACAGTTACCTTATCCCCCACCTTTACCTGGGCAAAGGCATCCCGGGCAGTGCCATGAACGGAAATCACCTGGCCATTGGCAGGGATAAAGCTATTGGACTGATTTATGGCCACCACCTTGTCATCTTGGATAATATACTCCATGCCGTATTCATTGGTGCCGGTGTAGCTGCCAAAAAGTCTGTTATAGAGGGTGGTATTATTCTCTCCCCTTGGGCAATTTACCCCGGAGAGATAAACCTTCTTGCCCTTGACATTTACCTCCCCATAATACATGGATGTGGCAAATTTCAAGGTATTGTCCGGCATAAAGCCCAGGGATGTGCGGGTATAATAGGTAGTGCCAGCTGTTTTGCCATTGATGCGGGTGTTACCAATAAGGCTGCCATCAGTGGAAAAATATCCGCCGTTGATGCCGGCAATGGCGTTGTTGTCAGCTGTCAAAGACTTCATTCTCTGGCGTCCGCTAGAAATATCTCCCCCAGCCAGTACCAGTTTCAAATCATATTTGCTCCTATCTGCCTCCAGCAGATAAGCTGTCAGCATACCACGGCCATCTACACGGACATATTTGGTATATTCCAGGCCCTCAGCAATAGTACGGTGAGACTCCTGCTCATATTCCTTCTGGATATCTATTACCAGACGATTGGGATTCTCCATGGTAGAAACCTTCACATCCAAAGCAGCCTGCATATCCACAATAAGCTGCAGGGTATCCCCTCCATAGGAGCCTAGGATAACATCCTTGATAATAGAACTCTTGGTAGCAGGAGCACCTGTCATGGCAGTGGAAATATTGTTCATATTCACCACCAGGCGTGTGCCGTTATTTTCCTTCACCACAGTATAATCAGGAGCCTGAGACATATCCAGCACAATCCTCAGCCTAGCTGTCCCGTCACCATAACGAATATTGCTCAGCACATTGCCAGTATTCCACCTAATAGTCCCACTGCTACTTGTAGTTGTCCCAGACGAACTGCTATCAGCCGTGCCAGTACTCTTAGGGGCAGAGCTAATCCCCCCAGTCTGCAACCACTCCGGCATCTCCGATGCCAGAGAATTTCCACCATTTCCCAGCAAGCAGACAATGGTAGCTAATATTACTAAAAACTTTCTCATAGTACCTCCATTATTGAATAGTCGTTGCGAACCAAAAGGCACTGCCATGCCTCATTAGTTATCTCAACAACAGAAAAGAGACTATCAGCGATAGTCCCTTGAGATAAATCTTAAGCTTAGAAAGCCCCGGGAGTTATACCCTAAGGAGACCCTTTATCGACATCGGTGCTTAGCGATTCGTGAGCCAAGATTTATGCCGATAGGCCATAAATCTTGCCCCTCACGAGAGCTTAGCATCCGCTATGTCGATATAGGAGCGAGAGCGAGTCGACGTGGGTATACTCCCTGGGCTCGTATCACCCTTTTACATTGATGTTTTGACTCTGCTTCTGTGCCTGATAC
>CAVFWX010000089.1:0-8457 GCA_963626225.1 Anaerotignum sp. | reverse complement strand
CTCTGCTCTGCTCTGCTCTGCTCTGCTCTGCTCTGCTCTGCTCTGCTCTGCTCTGCTCTGCTCTGCTCTGCTCTGCTCTGCTCTGTGAGATTCTATTTGCATCTTATTCCCTCGTCAAATGGTACTAATAACATTTTCTCAATCCAATGTACTTTTTTCTCGTTAGTAAAATATCGCGTGATGAAACATCCTCCACTACATACTTAATCACAGCAAACTTTTAGCACTTAGTGTCAACCGCCTTTTTCATCGCCTTCAAGCGATGTCCACACCTTTTCTATCGAAGTGCGTACTCTTAATAGTGCGTGTCACCAATGTCGTTAATGGTGAACTACACATCCTCTAATATATTGTAACATATTTGTCAAGAAAACCGCTAGGTTTTAACAATCACCACTAGCCCTACTAAATCAGTGTTCTCATGAGTATTTTTTATTGTGAACTTCCTGATGTTTTAACTATCGAATGACAAAAAGCACGTTATTAAATAGTCTATCAAAAAACCTACACCCTTTTTACAATTTTTTTCACAATCCCTCTGCTAAATGTTATAATATAATTAAGAATGTTTTACTACACAAAGGCGGGATGATATGGCTAACACGAAAATTCGAGATACTGTCTTTTGCCGGTATATGGGCACTAGCTCACATCTGCTTTCCCTATGCAATGCCTTGACTGGCAGCCAATATACAGACCCATCAAAAATCACAATAAATACCCTGGAGGGTAGTTTTTACAGCAATATTAAAAATGATATTTCTTTTCTTATGGACAATCTAATGGTCGTGCTGATTGAGCATCAAACCACCATCAACCCCAATATGCCCCTGCGTTTTCTCAGCTATGTAGATGAGCTGTATCGTCGTTTTGCTCAGCCACAACAACGAAAAATATATGGCAGGGAGTTAATCCAATTGCCTACACCTGAATTTTATGTATTCTACGACGGTGATGACACATCCTTTGACCAAAAGACATTGCGGCTCAGCGATGCCTTTAAGACCTCTTCCAATAATTTGGAGCTTATCGTACATGTCTATAATCTGGCAGATGGCGTAAATGATTCTCTAAAGGAACGCTGCAAACCATTAAAGGAATACAGTATTTTTTCCAACCAATACAAAGCCCTGCGAAAGCAGGATTTCAGTATAGATGAAGCTGTACGACAAACTATACGATACTGTCTCACCCACGATATAATGAAGGACTATATCACAAACAATGAAATGGAGGTAATAGATATGTTTGGATTTGAATGGAATGAGAAAGAAGAACGGGAAGCTCTGCTTTCAGCTGGAGAATCCAGAGGCGAAGCCCGTGGCGAGGCTCGCGGCAAATTCAAGGCTACCCTAAACAATATCCAAAGCCTCATGCAATCCACAAAATGGTCTGCCGAGGATGCTATGAAAGCCTTGAATATATCGCCATCCGAATACAGCCACTATAGTGCTTATCTCTAAGCTCATGCAAAAACGCCAGCATCCATACATATAAAGGATGCTGACGTTTTTTCTTGCTTTATTTTGTTTTGAACAGTGCTGCTTTTAGGACGCCTTTGAGGTCTTTGTAGAGCAATATTACCAGCCAGATTATTAGTCCCATGGCCACAGCAGATAGCCCTAGATATGTATCATTGAGCATTTCTTCTGGAGCCTGGGTGAAATATTCTACACCTAGTTCCATATATGCCATGATTGCATCTGCCAGCCACATGAGGGAAGCTCCCCAGAATATCAGGCAAAGGGTGCCCAGCTGCATTTCATCCCTTGGCAGGCCCCTATACCAGACAACAGTGGCGATAATAGCCGCAAATACCATTATTAACAGTGTCATTGCTTAGTTGTTCTCCTGGGTCAGGCCAGATGCTTCATCCCTTTTAGCGAGAGCATTGGAAACCAGTACCATGCCGGCCCATACAGCAGTTATCAATGCCGCCATCAATACTCCATTGGTGCTCATTTCTGCCAGCATTTCCGCTGTTTCTCCATTTTCTATGGCTGTCAGGAAAGGAAAGAATGGTACTACCTCCCCATGCCATATATGCTCAAAAGCCAATAGAGCTGAGCCGCCCCAAAGCATTTTGTTCAGCCAGCCTAGCTTGGCCGAAAACGTAATATCATCCTGGTGTTTTTTCTGGGATTTCTCCTTGGATTTTATCAGCTTTGTTGCAACGGTAGTAACAACTGCCTCTGCGGCAGGAACCAAAAAGCATGCCATAATAATTACCTCCTAAAAAATACACTTAAAATTCTAAATGACTGGTAGAGTTCATGAGATCCACTGTCCTCTTTCCTCCCTCATAGAAGGAAATGACATTGACAGCGGTGTTGTCCTGGCGGATATTCCACATATACTGCACCGGCAATCCCAGTGCGTAGCACAGGATGGTACGGTTTACGCCTCCGTGAGCAGCGATAACGAATGTTTCGCCCTCATGCTTCTTTAGAAGCTCCTGGAGCTTTGCCACAGCCCTTTCCTGTACCTGTGCAAAGCTTTCCCCATGGGGACATACTGTAATGTCCGGCCTGTTGAAAAGCCCTTCATGAGCTTCTGGCCAGCCATCATGGATTTCATCGTAGGTCAGGCCTTCCCAATCTCCGAAGTAGATTTCCCGCAGCTCATCACAGCCCACTACCTCCAAGCCAAATCTATCTGCCACTGCCCTGCCGGTGTCCATGGCCCGCTTTAGGGAGCTGGCATAAACCGCCTTTACATCTGTATAGGGAAAATTCTTCCCCAGCTGGGCAGCCTGCTCCAACCCTAGCTCCGACAGTTCAATATCCGCCTGCCCCTGGTATTTGCCGATTTTGTTCCAGACAGTCTGCCCATGACGAATCAAAATCAATCTGGTCATAATAACCTCCAAAATAATTTGAAAACATAGCATACCTCGCAAAATCTCTACAAGCCCGTGCTATACTCAAGAACTACCTTACTCTAGCTTGTCCTTCATTTACTAGACACTCTGCTAAAGCCTGAAGCACCTGTAGGTTTTCCTCTCTGCCCCGGATAGCTAGCCGCACAAAGGTATCTCCCAACCCCGGATAGCTGCTGCAATCTCGTATCAAAATGCCCCTGCCTCTCATGGCAGAAACCAGCTGCCGGCTGCTTAATCCCGCCTTGGCAATATCCACCAGTACAAAATTCACTGATGGAGTAAAGACCTTTATGCCCTTTAGCTTCTTCAGCTCCGCTGTCATTTGTGCCACAGTATCTGCCGTATGATAAATGGATTTTGCCATAAATTCCTTGTCAGACAAGGCTGCCTTACCTGCTGCCTGAGCCAGGGAGTTTACATTCCACACATCCTTGTGGAACTCCAGCCTCTCCACCATATCCGCCGATGCCAGACCAAAGCCCAGCCGCAATCCCGGTATGGCAAAGAACTTGGTCAGAGATGTTACTACTAGCAGATTGTCGTATTTCAGCACCAATTTGTCTACGGCGTATTTTTCCCTATCTGCCAAAAAGTCCAAAAAGGACTCATCTACCAAAATCTGTACCCCTAGCTCCTTAGCCCTGACGATAAAGTTCTCCAATACCTCAGCCTCCAGCAGCTGGCCTGTAGGGTTGTTGGGATTCCCAAGTATGACGGCATCATAGCCCTTCATAGCCTCTGCCAACTGGGACAAATTCACCTGAAAATCCTCTTCTTCTTTTAGAAAAAAATAATCCACCTGTGCCCCACAACACTGGGCTGCCTTTTCGTATTCGCTAAAGGACGGCACCGGCAGCAGTACCCGCCCAGGTCTAATGGCGTGAAAATACACATAAAACAGCTCCGCGGCTCCGTTGCCTAATATGATATTCTCCACAGGAATATCATAGCGTGCAGAAATAGCCTGCTTCAGCTCCCGCCCCTTAGGGTCCGGGTAGTGAACCAGGCCATCAATGCTTGCCATTATGGAATTTTTTACAGAATCAGCCATGCCCAGGGGGTTGATATTGGCACTGTAGTCCAGCCAATGTCCCAGAGGGCTTTCCTCTGAGTAAATATCTCCCCCGTGGCAAAACTGCTTTCCCTTATCTTTGTTCAATGTCATAACCACCGGAAATCAGCCGCTCTGTGGCAAAATACTCCAACTTAGGGAATTTTGTCTTTATCTTCTCCACGGCATCTATTACATTTTTCATGGATTCGTCTGGAGCAAACATAATGCCCACCATGGTGCCGCTATGGGCTACATTTACTCCCAATGCCCCCAAGGACTTGGCATAATCAATCAGCTCCTCCAGCTGAGGCTTGTGCACCAGTTTCTGGTTGGCCAAGGCACTAAGGGTAGCCACCTTGCCAATCTGAGCCGGGGTAAATTCCGTCTCCAGCTTACCTATGGCCTCCAGCAGCTCTTTGGGGCTGTCCTCATGGCCATGATAATCTGCATGGAACTCCACGGTATTGATGCTGCCCCCCATATCAAACATGGCAATAATCATCTTTGGTGCTGTGCCATAGCTCTGGAGCAGTTGCCCTGTCATATAGTTCATTTCCACAATGCCAGGATAGAAAATGCCATCCGTAGGCTCAATGCCTGCAGCAATCTCCGCAATCTCCTCCGGCTCCAGCTCATCATCAATGGCAGTGGCTACTGCCTGAATAACAGCTACAATGTCCGCTGTGCTAGCGGCCATGCCCTTGCCGGTAGGCAACTGGGACTCCAGAGTCATGCCCAATGGGAATTTATCGCAGCCCATGTAGTTTGCCGTAGTTTTCAATGCCATTTCTGCCTTGCGGCCCAGACCGGTCTTGGCAGAGGTCCTGTCCGTTACCAATGCCTTGGAATACAATCCAATCGGACAGGTAATCATGAAAGGCTGTCCATCCTTCCAGCCCTGGGCTATTTCACCGCAGGAGCCAGGTACCAGAACTTTTATCAACATAAAAATCCCTCTCTTCTAAGGAATATTTTTTTATGCCTCATCGACATATCTTTTAGTTATAACTATTCGACATAACCTGCCAAAATCCTGCAAATTCTCTCCGCTGAATCCTGAAATCAGCCAAAATTTTCCTACCAGGTCAAATCTCCGCCGCCCAGCTGCACCATGGCAATCAGCAGGTAGCAGACAAGCACCACCAACTCCGCTAAAATGCAGATGGCTCCGTATACATCTCCAGTGACCCCACCCAGCTTTTTTACCACATAGTTGGCAAAAAAATAGGTAAATACCATAGCTACCAGCATAGCCAAGACAGCCTGCCAATCACATAGAATCATCAGCAAAGCTGAGGTGTACAGCACCACCAGGCTACAGGTTTTCTTACCTGCGTATTTGGCAAAGGCCTTGCCAATGCCCTCAGGCCTGGCATAGGGACAGAGGCAAATAACCATGGTCATCATCAACCGCCCGATAATTGGCATTACCAGCAATGCCTCCATCATGGTGTCCGTATCCATATCCAGCACCACGCTGTACTGTAACAGCAAAAGAATGCCAAAGGCCACTACCCCAAAGGAGCCGGAGCAGCTATCCTTCATGATTTCCAGCATTCGCTCCCTGTCCCTGCCAGAAAATATGCCGTCCACCGTATCCATAAAGCCGTCACAGTGGATACCTCCAGTAGCCAAGATAGGCAATATTACCAATATGGCAGCCTGAAGATGCTCCGGAAACTGCCATCCAAAATACTCAGGCAGTCCAGCCAATACAATGACAGCTGCCAGGTACACCAGTCCCAGCACCAGTCCCACCAAGGGAAAATACCTGACACTTTTGCCAAAATCCTCCTCAGTCCACACAGTCTGCTTTACCAGGTGAATCCTAGTAAGAAACTGTAGGCCTATCAAAAATGCTTTCATAAGTCCATCCTCGCAAATTGTGAAAATCCCCTGCCGCCATTGCAACAGGGGATGCTAGGCAGCAAATCACTTTAATGCCAATAATACTACATGGGCCAGTAGCAAAAACAGCACAGTTGCGGTGTACATCATGCGGATGCAGCCCAGGATATGCCTGCCTGTCAGTTCTTCCATAGGCTCCCCCATGTAAGCCCTAAAGCTTTCCCTACCAAAGTAGGAGTTCCAGCCTCCCAGACGAATACGCAATGCCCCGGCAACTGAAGCCTCCGCCCAGCCCCCATTAGGACTGGGGTGCTTGGCCGCATCCCGCCTAAGCATCCGCCAGCTGCCCTGCCAGTCCAGCTTTAGCAATAGGGCGGTCAGGACAAAAATCAATCCTGTAATCCTGGCAGGAATGTAGTTCAGTACATCGTCCAGCCTGGCAGACACCCTGCCAAAATACAAATACTTGTCGTTTTTGTACCCCACCATGGAATCCAATGTGTTTGCTGCCCGGTAAACATAGGCCAATGGCACTCCACCAATCAGGAAGAAGAAGAATGGGGCAATAATGCCATCCACTGTGTTTTCCGCCACAGTTTCCACCGTAGCCCTTGTTACCTCCCCTTCGGAAAGCTTGTCTGTATCACGGCCTACAATCCAGCCTACCTTGTAACGGGCGTTTTCCATGTCCTTCTTGGCAAGATAGCCATAAATCTCCCGGCCAGCCTCAGCCAGACTACGAGGGGAAATGGTAAAGCTCAGCAGCACCCCCTCCAGCAGCATCACAATATAATCATTGTGCATAAGCCCCACTAAATCTGTGATAGAAGCCACTACCGTATAAACCACCAGCAATACAGTGACAGTAAGCATACCGCCAGACAATAGCTTTTGCCTATCACTATCTCCCTCATGGTACAGCACACCCTCCAGAATGGAAATCAAACGACCTATGAGCACTACAGGATGGTATTTGGACCTGGGATCTCCTATGACCGTGTCCACCAAAAAAGCCAGCACCGCTGTCAGCATGTCTTTTCTCCCATAATCTCATAAAGCTTGTCCATGTCCAGAGCCTGCTCCACCACATCAGCCAGATGTTCATAGGCCTGCTGCTTTTCTGCCATGACATTGCGGGTATTAGCTAGAGGCTCCAACCCCTTGACAGTCCTTACGGCATTTAGCACGCTGCGACGGAATTCATCATTGTCAAAAACACCATGAATATAGGTGCCAAAGACATTGCCAGCAGCGGCAACTGTGCCCTCAATACTGTTGCAACTTTGCCGTCCACGGCAGGTAATGGTAAATGGATGCTCCTCGATTTCTCTAGTAAATTCCGTATGGCCCATATGGATTTCATAGCCCTTCAATCCTTGGGCAGAAATCTCCTGTCCCAGGAAGTGTAGGCCATGACAATCTGACTCCACCTGGCTGGTAAGCTTTTCCTTGACAAAAACGGTCTTCATGCCCAGAAGTCCCAGACCCTGAATAGAATCCCTATCTGATTCAGTGTGATCCGGATCGGAAATCAGCTCTCCCAGCATCTGATAGCCACCGCAGATACCGATAACAGCCTTGCCAGCTGCAGCATGACGGCGAATAAGTTCCGCCAAACCAGATTTTTCCAGATAAGCCATGTCCTCGCTAGTATTCTTGCTACCAGGGAGCATAATTATATCCGGCTCGCCCAAGCCCTCTGCATCCTGAACATAGTAAAGGCTTACATCCTTTTCGTAGGCCAGGGCATCAAAATCCGTAAAATTGGAAATCTTCGGGGTCTGGATAACGGCGATTTTTATATCTCCCTCAGTGGCAGCACTTTGCTTTTCCTGCAAGGAAACAGAGTCCTCATCGTCAATGCCCATCTGCTCAATATGAGGCACTACGCCCAGTACCGGCTTGCCGGTTTTTTCCTCCAGGAAGTCAATGGCCGGGGTAAGCAGGGTGACATCACCTCGGAATTTGTTGATAACCAATCCCTTTACCAAGTCCTTTTCTTCCTCGTCCAAAAGCTCCAGGGTACCTACCAGGGAAGCCAGGGCTCCGCCACGATCAATGTCTGCAATCAAAAGCACCGGAGCATTGAGGTATTTGGCTACCCGCATATTGACGATGTCATTGGCCTTTAGGTTGATTTCCGCAGGGCTGCCTGCACCTTCAATGACAATGGTATCGTACTCCTTGTCCAGTCGGGCCAAGGCTTCCTTTACTGCCCCAAAAGCCTTTAGGGAATAGCCTTTGTGGTACTCCCGGGCAGACATATTCCCTACTGGCTTACCCATGATAATCACCTGGGAGCAGGCATTGCCTGTTGGCTTTAGCAGCACAGGGTTCATATCCACCATAGGCTCCATCCCCGCAGCCTCAGCCTGGGCTACCTGAGCCCGTCCCATTTCGTCCCCATCTCTGGTAACATAGGAATTCAGGGCCATGTTCTGGGCCTTGAAAGGCACTACCTTCCTGCCCTGGCGGTACAAAATCCTGCACATGGCAGTTGCCAAAATGCTTTTACCTACATGGGAGCTGGTTCCCATCATCATAATATAATTTGCCATATAGGCCTCCTGTATATGTAAAAAAACATGCCATAATGCATGGAGTGTACCCACGTCGACTCGCTCTCGCTCCTATATCGACATAGCGGATGCTAAGCTCTCACGAGGGGCATGAT
>CAVFWX010000088.1:0-8465 GCA_963626225.1 Anaerotignum sp. | reverse complement strand
CATTGCGAGAATTCATGTTCAAGCAAACTCGTGAGGCAGACTTAGCCTTGTTTGTGAACTTGTCTGATGCACCAAGGCCGGCAGGGCCGGAGGAGGTTTCTACCTTTACCCTGATTCCTGCCTTTATGATTAGTGAGCTAAAGACAGCATTTCAGATTGGCTTTATGCTGTATGTGCCCTTTATCGTCATAGATATGATTGTGGCCAGCACCCTTATGTCCATGGGTATGATGATGCTGCCGCCAGTAATGATTTCCCTGCCTTTCAAGATATTGCTTTTTGTTATGGTAGATGGCTGGCACCTTTTGATTAAATCGCTGATTGTCAGCTTTAAGTAGAAACAGGTGGAAGAATATGTCAGGTGATTTAGTAATACAGATGGCTCAGGAGGCTCTAAGGATGGTGCTGCTGATTTCTGCACCTATGCTGGGGCTGGGCCTTTTGGTGGGCTTGGCTGTCAGCGTCTTTCAGGCGACTACCTCCATTCAGGAGCAGACCCTGGCCTTCATACCGAAGATTGTGGCTGTATTTGTGGCCATCCTGATTTTTGGCCCATGGATGCTGCGGCTGATGGTGGAATATGTAACCAATGTGCTGGTAAATCTACCCTACTATATAGGTTGATGAGGTAATGCCGTGGATTTTTATGATTTGCTGCAAAACCATGCAGCGGTATTTCTGTTGCTTATGACCAGAATAAGTGGGTTGTTTCTCATAGCACCATTTTGGGGCAGCCAGAATATTCCCGTATATTTTCGGGCAGGTATTGCCTTTGCCATTACGGTGGTGTTGTTTCCTTCGGTAGATGCTAGGATGGCTGTGGAGGCTCCGGTGTCGGTCATTGCCTACACCCTGTCCTTGCTGTCGGAGCTGTTTATTGGCTGGCTTATTGGCTTTGTGGCCTATGTGGCCATGATGGCTGTAAATATGGCAGGCAAGATTATGGATATGCAGGCGGGCTTTTCTGTGGTAAATGAAATGGATCCTACCTCAAACCAACAAAATCCGCTGATTGGCAGCTTCTTATACTATCTGACTTTGATTATCTTCGTGGTAACCAACGGTCATCACATGCTGCTGACGGCCTTGGTAGGTAGCGTGGATTCCATTCCCTTGACGGGAATGAATTTCAATACAGATATTGCCAATCTCATGGTGGATTTCACGGCTGGGGTCTTTGTCACTGGTATGAAGATTGCCATGCCGGTAACTTTTTCTATTCTGCTGACCAATGTTTCTTTAGGTGTATTGGCCAGGACCATGCCACAGATGAATATTTTCGTGGTAGGTATTCCTATGCAGATTATAGTGGGGATTTTTACCGTGGCTATCATCATGCCGTTTTATGTAATGTTTTTGGATGTGATGTTCAATGAAATGTATGGCAATATTGCCATTGCATTGCGGGCACTACAATAGAAAATTAACCAGGGAATCTTCATCTGTCCATGGGCAGGTGGATTTTCAATTTGACCTCCAACTTTTTGCCGGAGAAAAAACCGAGGAGCCAACTGCCAAACGCAAGCAGGATGCCTTGAAAAAGGGGCAAGTAGGTCGAAGTCAGGAAATCAGTGCAGCTTTTGTGCTGTTGGCAGGCTTTTTTTGCCTGAAGGCATTGGGGGGCACGGCAGTAGAGGAAATCATGAATTATTCCATCTACATCTTTGGCAATTTGAATTTTGATGTAAATGAAGAAACCATTATGCAGCTTTTTATCAGCATAGTGATTTTGCTGGCCAAGACCGCCATACCATTGATGGTATTTATTATGATTGTTGGTCTGGTCATGAATATAGCCCAGGTAGGCTTCAATTTTTCTACGGAAAAGCTAAGCTTCAATCCCGGGCGGCTGAATCCCATCAGCGGCTTTGGCAGGATATTTTCCAAACGCTCTTTGGTGGAACTGGTAAAGTCCTTGTTCAAGATTGCGGTTATCGGTGCATTGGTCTATGTGTATCTGAGTGATGAGCTGATGCAGATGCCTAAGCTGATCTTTACGGATTTATTTTCCGGGGCGGCAAAGGTATCGGATATAGTTTTTGACTTGGCCTTCAAGATTATTGGCCTTTTTATGATTATGGCAGTGCTGGACTTCATATACCAGAAATGGCAGAACAATCAGGATTTGAAGATGAGCAAGCAGGAGGTCAAGGAGGAATTTAAGCAGCAGGAAGGGGATCCTCAGATAAAAGGCAAGATTCGCCAGAAGCAAAGGCAGATGGCCATGTCACGCATGATGCAGGAAGTTCCCCAGGCGGATGTTATCATTACCAACCCTACCCATTTTGCCGTGGCTCTGAAATATGAGCAAGGCATGACGGCTCCTGTGGTCTTGGCCAAGGGGCAGGATGCCGTAGCCCAGAAAATCAAGGGCATTGCCAAGGACAATAGGGTACCAATTGTAGAGAACAAGCCATTGGCCAGGGCACTGTATGCAGCTGTAGATGTGGGAGGCTCAGTCCCTCAGGAGCTGTTCAAGGCAGTTGCCGAGGTATTGGCTTATGTATATAAGCTGAAAAATCGTCACAAGAAACGATATGCGTAAAATGTCAGGAGATAGAATATGGCTGCACCTGTTATGGCTGCCGGTAAGACTGGCTTTGTAAAAAAATATAGCGACGTAATGATCGCCGTAGGCATTGTAACCATTGTTGTTATGATGATTATTCCGCTGCCTACGCTGCTGCTGGATTTGCTGCTGTGCATGAACATTACCCTTGCACTGGTGGTGGTCATGAGTGCGATTTACAACGTAGAGGCTTTGGATCTTTCCGTATTTCCATCCCTGCTGTTGATTACTACCTTGTTCCGCCTGGCATTGAATGTATCATCTACCCGACTGATTTTGCTGGAGGGATATGCTGGCGAGGTTATTAGCTCCTTCGGTAATTTCGTAGTAGGTGGTAATGCAGTTGTAGGCTTCATTATCTTTATCATTTTGATAATTATCCAGTTCCTGGTTATTACCAAGGGTGCTGAGCGAGTAGCAGAGGTATCGGCACGCTTTACTCTGGATGCCATGCCAGGCAAGCAGATGGCCATTGATGCAGATTTAAATCAGGGTGCCATTACCGATGCAGAGGCCAGCGAACGGCGGAAGAAAATCCAGCGGGAGGCTGACTTCTACGGTGCCATGGATGGTGCCAGCAAATTTGTCAAGGGAGATGCCATTGCAGCTATTATTATCATTATCATAAATATTACCGGTGGCTTTGTTATCGGCATGGTACAGCGGAATATGACTGTTACCCAGGCCTTGCAGAACTATACCCTGCTGACGGTAGGTGAGGGACTGGTAAACCAGATTCCTGCCTTGCTGATTTCCACGGCAACAGGCATTATCGTTACCCGTGCCGCCTCTGAAAGCAATTTGGGCTATGATTTGATACATCAGCTGGGAGCCAAGCCAAGGGTATTCTACATTGTCTGCGGCGTGCTTATCGCCATGGCCTGCGTGCCTGGACTGCCGGGGATTCCTTTTGCTATATTGGCAGCTATTTGCGGCCTGATTGGACGGCAGATTTCCAGCAGCGATAAGAAGGTTCAGGAAACTGCCGTGGTGGAGAAAAAGGAAAAGACCAAGACCGAGGCCAACAAGCCGGAGAATATTGTTTCCCTGCTGCAGGTGGATCCTATGGAGCTGGAAATCGGCTACAGCCTGATTCCACTGGTAGATACAGGACAGGGGGGCGACCTTCTGGATCGCATCGTCATGATTCGCCGCCAGTGTGCCCTGGAGCTGGGCCTGGTGGTGCCTACCATTCGCATCCGTGACAATATTCAGATTAAGCCAAATGCCTATATCATCAAGTTGAAGGGCATAGAGATTGCCAAGGGTGAGCTGCTACTGGATCATTATCTGGCCATGAACTCTGGTACCGTCTTTGAGGAAATTCAAGGCATTGATACCATTGAGCCAGCCTTTGGACTGCCTGCCCTGTGGATTCCGGAGGCTTCCAGGGAGCAGGCAGAGCTGAACGGCTATACTGTGGTAGATGCAGTGTCCGTGTTGGCTACCCATTTGACAGAGGTTATCAAGGCTCATGCCGATGAAATTCTGGGACGTCAGGAAACACAGAACCTTATCGACAATGCCAAGAAGACAAATCCTTCCTTGGTGGAGGAGGTTGTACCAGATCTGCTGGGTGTGGGAGATATTCAGAAGGTACTGGCAAATCTCCTGCGGGAGCGGGTGTCCATCAGGGATATGACCACCATATTGGAGGTGCTGGCAGACTATGCCCAGGCAACCAAGGATACAGAGATATTGACAGAGTATGTCCGCCATGCCATGGCAAGGCAGATTACCCAGCAGTATACTCAGAACAATCAGCTGACCTGCATCACACTGGATCCTGCTATCGAAAACAGGATTGCAGGAGCGGTGCAGCGGACGGAGCGTGGTTCCTATGTAAGCCTGGATCCAGATACCATGCACAGGCTGCTTAATTCTCTGGGAAATGAGCTGCAGAAACTGACGGATATGGGCTATCAGCCTATTGCTTTGACGAGTCCAACAGTTCGTCTGTATTTCAGAAAATTGGTGGAGCGTTCCGTGCCGGGGATTATTGTTCTGTCCCATGCAGAAATTGATCAGTCTGTGGAAATTCAGATTATTGGGGTGGTGAAGCTATAAATGCAGATAAAAAGCTTTAAGGCACCGACATTGAAGGAGGCCATGGCCAATGTAAAGGCCGAGCTGGGTTCAGATGCGGTGATTCTTCATACAAACAAAATCAAAAAGGGCGGTATTCTTGGATTCCATAGCAAGGAAATCATTGAGGTTATTGCTGCCGTAGAGGATGAGGCTCTGCGTCCGGCAACCATGGAACCTGCCACCAGGAAGGTTCCTGCCATAGATACCAGGGCGGCTTCTGAGGCTGTGCTTCAGGCAGCAGCTGCTGCTAGGGCGGATAAAACTGCTGAGGAGCAGGCACAGACCCTGCCAGCAGAAAGCTTTACCCCTAGGAACGTGGTGAACCAGTATCAGGTTGCTGGTACCATGGAGGCCATCAACCAGGCCATGGCTCAGGAGGAGCAAGGAAAGGATTTCGGGGAGATTTTGGCAAATGCCAGCAAGGCACAGGAGCAGATGGGTACCGCTTTTGCAGCTGCAGAACGGGTTCCGGTACAAATGATGGTGCAGCAGCCAGTGGAAAATCCTGCTGCCGCTATTGCAAACAATATAGAAAAAGAAATTGCATCTGATGAGGAAGGGGAAGCTTCAGTATCAGAGGATGCCAAGGAACAGGAAATAGAGAATCTCCAGAACCAGCTGGCTGAGATGAAATACCTGCTGGAGGAAATGAGCAAAAATACGACCAAAGGAATAGTTCCGCCTACCCTTCAATCTGCTATGCAGAAGCAGGGAGTAAGCCAGCGTATCCTAGATGATATGGTGTCCAAGCTAAGTGGCACGGAGATTTTTGCACCGCAAAATTCCGTCAAGGCAAGAAAGGCTATGGAGAAGTATATCCGCAAGGCTATTCGCATAGCCAACGGCATAACCTTGTATTCCGACAAGCCCAAGGTTGTGGCTTTGATAGGTCCTACTGGCGTAGGCAAAACCACCACCCTGGCCAAAATTGCGGCAAGGTTTGTGCTGGAGCAGGGAGCCAAGGTAGCTTTGATTACAGCTGATACCTATAGGATTTCTGCCGTAGAGCAGCTAAAGACCTATTCGGATATTTTGGGACTGCCATTGGAGATTGTATACAATCCCCAGGCATTGAAGGATGCCATTGCAAAGCACAGTGACAAGCAGCTGATTCTCCTAGATACCGCCGGCAGGAGCCAGTATAATTCTTATCAGATGGATGAGCTGAAGGAGCTGTTGGACATAGATGTGGAAATAGAAAAGCATCTTGTTATGAGTGCTACCACCAAAACCAGTGATGGTATGGAGCTTTTGGAGAACTTTGCTGTCTGCAGGCCTGACAGGGTGATTTTTACCAAGGTGGATGAAACCATGACCCATGGCCTGATTTTAAATATACTGCAAAGGCGTAAGGCAGCCCTGTCCTATCTGACTAATGGACAGAGCGTGCCGGATGATATGGAACCAGCTAGTGTGGAAAAGCTGGCAGAACTTCTTTTGAGGTAAAATCATGTATGATCAGGCGACACGGCTGAGAAAGCTGATAGAGGGAAAATATACAAATAATATCATAGGACAGGATGCGTCAAAATCAGGCAGAACTTTAGAGAAATATATTGAAAATACCGGAGCCAAGGTTATAGCCATTACCAGCGGCAAGGGGGGCGTAGGCAAGACCAATATCACCGTCAACCTTGCCATTGCCTTAGGCAAAAGGGGCAAGCGGGTAGTGGTGGTAGATGCGGATCTGGGTACTGCAAATGTAGATGTGCTTTTAGGCACCAGCTCCCGCCAAACCCTTATGTCCCTGGCACAGGAAAATGTGGAATTGGAGGACGTGCTGATAAAGGGGCCTTATGGTGTCAGCTACATATCCGGTGGCTCGGGTATGGAGCATGCTGGGGAGATGTCCACCATGCAGCGGCAGGCAGTTTTCAGTAAGCTGTCTGGCTGTGATAGCTGGGCGGATATTATTCTGGTAGATACAGGTGCAGGCGTGGGCAGGAACGTGCTGGATTTTATTGTGGCATCAGATGAAGTGCTGCTGGTGACAACCCCAGAGCCTACATCCATTACAGATGGTTATGCAGTGTTAAAGGCATATAAGCAGCTGGGAGCCACACAGCCTATCCGGCTGGTGGTAAACCGTGTCTTTGACATGGAGGAAAGCAGCGAGACTGCCAACAAGCTCATATGCACAGCGGCTAAGTTCCTCCATATGAACCTGGAATCATTAGGCTTTGTGTTGGATGATTCCAATATGATGCGATCTGTACGAAAACAGGTACCTATACTAGCAGCCTATCCGGATTCATTGGCTTCCCAATGCATTGATGCCTTGGCGGATTGCCTTTTGACAGGCAAGGAGCAACAGGTAAAGATAGGTTGGCTGGGATTTCTGCGAAAATTTTTTCACAATGGACATTAATATTTTGCATTAATATACAATATTAGATAAAATAGAATATATGTGAAGTAGTTTAATGTTTTGTGTATATAGAGGATGAGGATAGCCTATGAGCTCGTTTAAAGGTTCCAAAATGGCGGCAGACAAGGTATTAAAGATAGGTGCCAGATTGCAGTTCTTCCCGGAGGTAGCACCTTTGGGAGCCAGCAGCCGGGTGGAGGATATAAAGCAAAATAAGCTGTTTATGGCAGCCATGCCTATGACGGACAAGGGGATACCCTTGATTCCACAGCCAGGGGAGCAGATGCTGTGCAAGATCCTGGGAGATGGGTGTTTCTTCCGCTTTTTTGCCAAGTTTTTGGATAAAGGCATGGACGGACATCTTCCTGTGTGGTATGTAGCCATGCCCCAGGAGGTGGAAAAAGTACAGAATCGGGAATTTGTCCGGGTATCGGCAGATTATCCTGTTATTTTGAGGCCTTTAGATGAATATGGTGCCATGAAGGATATGATTATTACCCGCATTTCAGATATCAGCGGTGGTGGCATTGGTATTGTAGATGATGTGGAACTGGAGCTGAATAGCAAGGTAGTTCTGGAAATGAGCAATATTCCAGGGGTGGGAATGTTGCGGATTACAGGGCTGGTAGTTCGGTGCATGCCGGTAAAGAATGCGTTAAAGCCTCTTTTCAATATTGGCATCAAATTTTTGGACGTAAGCAAATTGCATCAAAACAGACTGGTGAAATTTATCTTTTCCCTGCAGAGAGAGACTCTGGCTAAAGGTATTGGCAAAAAATAAATGGGGGGCGGCAATATGATTCGCGTTGTTATTGCAGATGATTCCGCTTTTATGCGGAAGGTCCTTTCTGACCTTTTTGAAAAGACTGCAGATTTCCAGGTGATCGGAACAGCCCGTAACGGTAAGGAGGCCGTGGAGCTGGTGGCTAAGCACAAGCCGGATTTGCTTACACTGGATATCAATATGCCTGTTATGGACGGGCTTCAGGCATTGCAGGTCATTATGAAGGACTGCCCCGTGCCGGTGCTGATGTTCAGCAGCCTAACCAAGAAGGATGCTGATGAAACCATCCGTGCCCTGGAGCTAGGAGCAGTGGATTTTCTCTGCAAGGCAGGGGGATCCATATCCAGAATTGATGCCATAGAAAGCGATATTATTGCCAAATGCCGCAGCGTTGCCTCTGTTGGAGTGGGAAAATCTAAAAATCTTAGGAATATTTTTGCCCAAAAGCAGGAAGCAACGAATTTAAAGCGAATTAATATATTTGAGAAGAAAGGTTTCAATATCCAGCCATCTGCTTTCAATGTGGGAACAAGGCAGGCAGCCATGCCACAGAGACAGGGACTGGCCAGCATGATGGCAAAGCGGGAGAATCCTCTTCTCAAGCAGAAGCCTGCATCTTCCTTATATAGCTCATCGGGAGGTGCTGCCAACAAGCT
>CAVFWX010000087.1:0-8483 GCA_963626225.1 Anaerotignum sp. | reverse complement strand
CTCGCGACCCCCACCTTGGCAAGGTGATGCTCTACCAACTGAGCTATTTCCGCATGTATGGAGCGGAAAACGAGACTCGAACTCGCGACCCCCACCTTGGCAAGGTGATGCTCTACCAACTGAGCTATTTCCGCATGTATGGAGCGGAAAACGAGACTCGAACTCGCGACCCCCACCTTGGCAAGGTGATGCTCTACCAACTGAGCTATTTCCGCATGATGGTGTTGACAAAAAGTAAGTGGCGACCCGAAGGGGACTTGAACCCCTGACCTCCGCCGTGACAGGGCGGCATTCTAACCAACTAAACTACCGGGCCGTTTCTTATTTCTCACTTGCGTGACAACAATTGAAATTATATATAATCCCAAAGCTTTTGTCAACACTTTTTTATTTATTTTTTTATTTTTAACCAAAAAGGCTTAATTGATCGCTTTCATCCATCCCCTCCAGGCAGCCATGCCGCCGCAAAGCCTCTATTGAAGTCTTGGTAATGCCAGTTCTTTTCTTGAGATTTTCTACAGACGAAAACTCTCCATTTTCCCGCTGTACCTCAATGGAATGGGCATCCACTCCCCCCAGGCCGCTCAGTGCGGTAAATGGTGGCAAAATAGCGTTATGCTCCGGCACCATGGCAAAACGGTCTGCCTTGGAGCGATAGAGATCCACCTTTTCGCAGGTAAACCCCCGGATATACATTTCCCAGGCCAGCTGCAATACTACATATAATTCTTCTTCCTTAGCCTCTCGCTTGTCCTTGGCCTCCAGTTCCTGCATTTTTTCCTCCACTGCCTTCTGGCCCATGGATATGATATCTGCATCAAAGGCCGCCGCCCGGATGGAAAAATAGGCAGCATAATAAGCCAGTGGATAATGAACCTTGCAGAAGGCAATGCGATAGGCCATCATAACATAGGCCGTAGCATGGGCCCGTGGGAACATATACTTGATTTTCTGGCAGGATTCAATATACCACTCAGGGATTTTCTTTTCCCTGAGCATTTCCACCTGATCATCAGGAATCCCCTTGCCCTTACGAACTCGCTCCATGATTTTGAAAGAAGCCAATGGATCCACTCCGCTATGCATGAGATAAATCATAATATCATCACGAGCAGAAATAGCATTTTGCAGGGTACAGGTGCCCCCACGGATCAAATCCTGGGCGTTCCCCAGCCATACATCGGTACCGTGGGAAAAGCCGGATATACGCACCAAATCACTAAAGCATTTAGGATTGGTATCATCTATCATCTGGCGGGTAAAATTGGTTCTAAATTCCGGTATGCCGTAGGTGCCGGAATTAGCTCCCAGCTCCTCTGGCGTAACCCCCAGTGCCTTGGTAGAGTTGAATATACTCAGGGTAGCAGGATCATCAAAAGGTATGGTCTTTGGATCCCTATGGGTCAAATCCTCCAGCATCTTAATAACCGTAGGATCATCGTGGCCCAGTATATCCAGCTTTACTAAACGACTGCTGATGGAATGATAATCGAAATGGGTAGTAATGGTTTCCGAGGTCAAATCGTCCGCTGGATGCTGCAACGGCGTAAAGAAATGCACATCCATATTTCTAGGCACAACCATGATGCCGGCAGGATGCTGGCCGGTGGTACGCTTTACCCCCTGACAGCCTGTGGCCATGTGGCCAATAAAGGCCTCCCTCTTAGACTGGCCCTTTTCCTCATAATATTTTTTTACAAAGCCATAGGCAGTTTTGTCTGCCACAGTGGTAATGGAACCGGCACGGAATACATTGTCCTTGCCAAAAAGCTCCTCCGTATACTTATGAGCTACTGGCTGGTATTCACCGGAAAAGTTAAGATCAATATCCGGAACCTTATCTCCGTCAAAGCCCAAAAATACCGCAAATGGGATTTCATGGCCATCCTTCAGCATAGGCGTACCGCAAACAGGACAGTCCTTGTCCGGCAAATCATAGCCGCAGCCGTAGGAGCCGTCCAGCACAAACTCGCTGTGCTTGCAATACGGACACCGCCAATGTGGTGGCAGAGGATTTACCTCCGTAATATCCGTCATGGTTGCCACAAAGGAGGAACCTACGGAACCACGGGAACCTACCAGATAGCCGTCAATATTGGATTTTCGCACCAGCTTGTGGGCAATAAGATACAGTACGGAGAAGCCGTGGGCAATAATCGGCTTCAGTTCCTGATCAATGCGGGCCTGTACCACCTCTGGCAGTTTGCTGCCGTACATATCATGGGCCTTAGCATAGGTCATGTCTCTGATAGCCTCATCTGCACCAGGAATCATTGGAGAATATAGTCCGTCAGGAATAGGCTTGAACCTTTCCACCATATCAGAAATTTTACGTGGATTGGTGACAACTGCTTCATAGGCAGCCTCCTCTCCCAGATACTGGAATTCTGCCAACATTTCCTCCGTAGTGCGGAGAAATAGCGGTGGCTGCTTATCGGCATCCCTAAACCCTGTGCCCTTCATCAATATGGCTCTATATATGGAGTCCTCTGGATTGAGAAAATGCACGTCACAAGTGGCAATCAAAGGCTTATTCAGCTTTTTTGCCAGCTCCGCTACCTTCAAATTAAGGTTTATCAAATCTTGGTCATTGTTGATATTGGCAAAAGCCGGCTCCCGCACCAAAAATTCATTGTTGCCAATAGGCTGGATTTCCAGATAATCATAAAAGGAAGCAATCTCCAATAGTTCCTTCTCTGGTGCTCCTGCCACAATAGCCCGCATCAGCTCTCCAGCTTCACAGGCAGAGCCAATAATCAGCCCCTCCCGATATTCCTGAATCAGTTTCTTAGGCAGCCTTGGCCGTTTGAAGAAAAACCGCAGATTGGACATGGAAATCAACTTGTAAAGATTTCTAAGGCCAATAGGGTTCTTAGCCAAAATAATAATATGATGTGCCCTTTTCTGTCGGTAGTCATCCCCTACCAGATAGCCTTCTACGCCATAGATAACCTTGATGCCTGTATCCTTGGCGGCAGACATGGCATCTGGAAAGGCCTGGACACAGCCATGATCCGTAATGGCAATGGAATCCCACCCCCACCGGGCGGCAGTCTTGATAAGAGCCTTGGCAGAGGATACCGCATCCATGGAGCTCATATTAGTATGACAGTGAAGCTCCACCCGCTTGACCTCGGCATTATCCTTCCGAGCCTCCTGTTCCACCAGCATCAGGGAGTCTGGCATCAGGCTATAATCATTGGAGTATGTATCATAGCGGACAGCTCCCTTGACCTTGATAACCCCGCCGGACTTTTCTGCCTTTTTCAGCCGTCCCAGTACCAGCTCATAGCCGTCATGGTCGCTGATAAATACCTTGCAGCTAATGCCCTCGGTGCTGTCAGACAGGGAAAACAGCAGCATATTGGTATTGGCAAATTCCCTGCCATCTACACCTCCAATAAAGCCCTGGGCCACTACGGAGCGGATTTCTCCCGTCATCTGGCTAATAGGGGTAATCTCCCCTACTATACCTTCGCCAAAGACAATAGGGCTGTCCTGGTCCCCAATGGCCAGCTGCCGCCTGCGGCGTTTCTGATTACCGTTGTTATTATTGCCATTATAGCCACTTTTATTGTTGTTAAAGCCGCCATTTCCAGCATTTGACTTAGGGGCAGCCTGGGATTTTTTCTGTTCTGCCGGTGCTGCCGCTTCCTGCCGGACAGCTTTCAGGGCAGCCAAATATGCCGGATCTTCCTCCGGTTTTGCCATCCTGACAGGCTCAATATTTTCATATACAGCCTGACATTCCAGCCTAAGTGGATACCCACCAATTTTCTCCGATGCTTCCTTCAGCTTATCCAAGGTTCCATGCTGCTTTAAAAGATAACAGGCAAAATCCCCCTGAATCTGCAAAATAACATTTTCCTGGCCATATATACGCCGGGATTTGTCCAGGATTACCTTGGCTGCGTGATCCTTTTTTGTGGCAAACTCCACCAGCTGCTCCCACTTCTGCTCTATCAGCTCCTCCATGGAAATAAGGGTGGTATACAGCCGCACCCCTGCCAGCTCATGCTGTTCCTCCACAAAGCTGCTGCACCTGTCTATCAGCTCATGAGGCAATTCCCTGTCGCACCAGATAAGTAGCTCCCAAAGGTTTTCCTCCGGTGAAACCTCCACATGACGAATAAGGCCCCTTTCCAGCAAATGCCGTTCTGAAGCCTCCATTTCCATGCCAGCCACCAGCTGTGCCAGTCTTTTGCAATTTTTAGGAACAATTCGATACTTACCCATGAATCCACCAGCCTACCACAACAAATCTTTTACCGATATATTTTATCCCATGAAGTCTGAAAGTGCAACCAAAAAGCCACCTGCGGAACAGATGGCTTAATGAAAACTATTAAATTATCTACCCCAAATGCCATCCAAAGCCCTGGCAATCATCTCCATATCAATCGGCTTGACGATATGGTCGTTCATACCTGTTGCAAAGGCCTTCTGTTTGTCCTCGTCAAAGGCGTTGGCAGTCATGGCAATAATTGGAATATTTGCCTTGCGGTTATTTGGCAAGGTGCGGATTTCCCGTGTAGCAGTATAGCCGTCCATCTTTGGCATCTGAATATCCATAAGGATAAGGTCATATTTGTCCTCCGGTGCCTCGTTGATGATATTCACCGCCTCGATGCCGTCCTCTGCTGTGTCAATTTCCATACCGGTAGCCCCCAGCATGGCTGTGGCGATTTCCCGGTTCAGCTCATTGTCCTCTACCAGCAGGACACGCTTGCCGCTGTAATCATACTGCATCGGCTGCTGCTCTGCCTCTATGGTTTCAGGCTCCTTGGCCACTGGCCTGGTCAGGACGCTTCTCAGCTCCGACATAAAGAGTGGCTTGCCTACAAAAGCAGTTACTCCTGCTTCCCTTGCCTCGTTCTCAAAATCCTCCCAATTATACGCCGTCAGCACGATAATAGGAATCTCCTCACCGATTACCCGGCGAATCCGCCGTACCGTCTCAATACCGTTCATATCCGGCATGAGATAGTCGATGATGTACACCTTGTACTCATCCTGCAGCTCTGTAGCATCCTGGGCGTGGAGCACAGCCTCCCTACCAGTGGTAGTCCAGTCCGGACGCATGTCGATAGTTCTCAGCATCTTGCACACGCTGCGACAGGTGTTGATATCATCATCCACCACCAGTGCCCTAGCTCCTAGCAGCTCAGTTATTGGCTCATAGGTAAGAGGTGCATCCACCAGACGGAAGTTCAGGCTGACAGTAAATTCAGAACCCTTGCCCTCCTCACTCTGGACGGAGATGGTGCCTCCCATCATATCAATGATATTCTTGGTAATGGCCATGCCCAGACCTGTGCCCTGAATACCATTGACGGTGGAGGTATATTCCCGGGAGAAAGTGTCAAATATATGCTTGACAAAATCCTGGGACATACCGATGCCGTTATCCTTCACGGAAAACTCGTAGGTAGTATAATCCTTCATGTGACATGGCTTCTCAATGAGTCGTACAATAATATCCCCGCCAGCCGGAGTATACTTGATGGCATTGCCTACAATATTTATCAATACCTGGTTCAGCCGCAGCTTGTCTGCAACAACATCTTCGTGGAGCACATCCTGGGTATCAATGTAGAGATTGTGGTTCTTGGCACTGATAAGCCCCTGAATCATGGTACGTAGGTCATGGAGCACATCTGGCAAATGTACTGGATTTTCCTCCAGCTTCACGCTGCCGCTTTCAATGCGGCTCATATCCAGAATATCGTTAATAAGACTCAAAAGATGAGTGCCTGATGTGCTGATTTTGGCCAGATAATCCTGCACCTGCTCCTTGTCCTCCAGATTGGCCTGAGCCAGTGCCGTAAAGCCAATGATGGCGTTCATAGGTGTACGAATATCATGGGACATATTGTTCAGGAAAGCAGTCTTGGCCTTGTTGGCATGCTCTGCCGTAGCCAGGGCACTTCTTAGTGCCATATCCTGCTGGATTTCGTGAGTCTTTTCCTCTGTTACATCACGGTTGGCAATAAGCACCGCATCCATTTTTCCTGCTGCATTGTACCGCTGAGGCACGATGAGGGTCAAAAGCCATCTTCCATCAGTAGTCTGACTGGTAAAGGAAATGTATCTCTGTCCTGCCAGTCTTTCCACCACTGTGTCCATATCCATGAATTTAAGGAAATCCTGGCAGAATGGCTGAGTCAGCTTCTTATCTATATACTTCCCAAAAGCCTCCTTGTCCAAAATCCCCTTCAAAGCAGCAGAAACATCTTCCTTGGAGCTTTTCAGCACCTCTACCTCCTGACTGGCAAAATCCACCAGGGCAATGGAGGAATATGCCTTGCCAATGGAATTGATTGTCCGCAGACGCTTCTGCTCCACAGCAAGGGCTGACTTTTCCGCCCTGCTCCTACCCAACATTTGCAGCAGGTAAATCATAATGGCCAGCAGCAGATAAATGCCGCAAACTATATTCCGGGTCATAAACACCTGGGAAGCTGGGAAGAACATATAGATATGGTAGTTTTCCGTAGCATCCTTCCTGCCATACCAACCAATCTGATTGGAAATAAGGTTCAGGATGCCGTCAGACTCCGTAGTATATTTTACATGAAAAATCTCCTTGCATTCAGGTATGGTCTTGCCTAGCAGCTTAGTCTTGTTGCTGCTGACCACCATATCATCCTCGGCCACAACCACTATGCCGTTCATTTCAAAAGGAAAATCCGCAAAAAGGGATTCCAAGGTAAGATCCCCATACATATCTCCCATGCTGTCTTTTGCCACATAGGTTACCACCATACCAGGAGCATCCTGCCTTGCCACTGCTGCAAAGTCATAAAGGCTGCCGTCCAAGGTGGTGCGGGTGGTATAGGTCTTCAATGGATAACGTACAATATCATTCACATAGGACTTATGGATAAGGTCCTTCCACAGCTCCTCCCCATCAGTCCCCAGGGATGCCTTATCCACCACATTGAGGTTTTCATCCAGCACCAAAATGCCTGTGAGCCTTTCATTATCAGCATAGTCAGCCAAATTGGCAGCATCAGAGCCACCATGGGCAATATTCCGGCTAAGGTTGTTGGTCTTATCCAACAGCCGCACCAGGCTCTTTACCTGGTCATTGCTCTTGTAGGCATCATAGCGGTTAATGCGAAGCTTGGTAAAGGCAATAGTTTCATCCAATGTGTCCTGAAGCCTTGCCATGTCCCTGTACTGGAAGCCCACAAACAAAACAATACCTATTGCCACCAGTATAGCCAGCAGGTAGCGGCTGAAGCCATTTATTTGCTTTTTAGTTTCCATGCACTTCGCCTCCTACTGCCTTGTCTCCGTCCAAACCATATCTACGGGCAATTTTGCTGATGGTGCCATCCTGCTTCATATCCTCCAGCGTGGCACTTAGCTTCTCAGACAAATCCTTGTGGGTACCTTTGGCAAAGGCCACGCCAATCTGGGAGGTATATGGGCTTTCTTCCAAAATACGATAATTATTGTTTGTGCTGTGCACCAGCTTGCTAATAAGAGCCTCATGTCCTGCGATAGCATCCACATAGCCCTTTCGCAGCACCGCAAAAAGCTCCTCCGTGGAGGCAAAACTATTTACCTGCCTAGCCTGAGGCAATGGGGATTTTACCACATGCAAAAAGAGATTCTCCCCCTTGGTGGTAGCCTGTACGCCGATTCGCTTGTTGGCCAGGTCAGCCAGAGTCTTTATATTGCTGTCAGCCTTGACAGCCACCACTTGGCGGCTATACATATAAGGGCCGGACCACTGGTACTTTTCCTCCCTGTCGGTATAGGAATAGCAGCTCCAGATACAGTCAATACTGCCATCAGCAAGGTTGTTGTCCTTTTCCGCCCAGTCAATAAACTGGAACTCCGGCTCATAGCCAAGCCTGCCAAAAGCCTCCCGGGCCAGCTCCACATCAATGCCGGCATATTCCCCATTAACATTCAGGTAGCTATAAGGCTCAAACTTGTCGATGCCTACCACAATGACCTTGCCAGACTTCTCCGCAGCCGTTTTCTCACTACTACAGCCAACAAAAATCCCTGCACCAAGAGCCACAATAGCCACCACAGCCAGCAGCACCCTATAGAATTTACCCAGCTTGCCCAAAATCCTCATCTGCAACTCCGAACCTCACTTCATCCTCTAAAATTTATACTTACCAAAAGTAATTTTTCCTACAACAAAAGTCCCATACATTTTATCAAATCGATTCAATTATGACAAGCCCTTTTTGCAATTAATTTCATTTATGTTTTCATATCAAATTTACTATGAATGGGCGGAGGAATATCTGTCAGTTTTGAGCTGAAAAGGCATGGTGGTATACCATCGCTACATAAGGATTGCGACACCCCGTCGGAGGTGGATACTGCTTTCACTACAAAAGCCAGCAGAACCTTCATCCTACTGGCCTTCGCATTATAGTATAGCTATTTGCACAAAATCCTTAAATCCCCTTCAGGGTAAAACTAAACTTCCTATCCTGATTCTTCTCGGTGTA
>CAVFWX010000086.1:0-8601 GCA_963626225.1 Anaerotignum sp. | reverse complement strand
AAAAAAGAGCGAACCACAACGATGGTCCGCCACTGTATGTTTTTGCTAACAAATAAACATTTTGCCAACAAAAGCCATCCAGTGAGACGAACACTGATGGTCACACCTATGAATTAGCCACCCTTGGCCGGGTGGTTTTTTCATGCCTGCAATTAAGCTGGCGAAAGGTGAGGTTGGCTTATGGCTTGTTTTATACTGCCAAGAGTATATTAATCAGCTCGCCTGTGAAGGTCAGGTACAGCAAATCCATTTTAAGGCCAATAAAATACAAGCATATTTGCCTTGACATAACCTAAAGGGTATAATGTACTAGAATAGTTTGTATTAAGAAGGGGATTTGAGATGGGGAATTATGATTGGCAGCAGCAGCTGGAGAAGCGGCGGCGAAGGACAAAATATGAGCGGATTGGCACTTTGGTGGTAGCAGTGGTTGCTCTGGGCTTTTTCCTATGGCAGATTTTCTACATGCACACGCCGGAATACGCCCTGGAGCATCTGTCCCTGGCTATGAAAAACCATGATGTTGCCACGGTAGAGGAATACTGCGATCTGGATGCCATCAGCAACCAGGCCTATGATGACCTGACTCGGGATATGTTTGCCCAGGATGAGCAGCTTTCCACTGACTCCAAGGTCATGTTTGAGCAGTTTTATGTGAAAATCAAGCCCCAGGTCATAGAAAATACCCATCAGCTTCTCCTTGCCTATGTAGCTAACGGCAGCTGGCAGGTACCAGGAGGGGACAATATCCTGAAGGGCAGGCAGCTAGGGCTAGACTACGAGTACCTCATAGAACGTTCCCAGCTACGGAATACCACCTTGGTAAAAATAGAATCCGTGGACCACAATAACGATACTGCCTTGGCAAAAATCCAAGTCAAAGACAGCTATACCGGCACTCTCTTCACCCTAAACCTCCAGCTTAGCAAGAAGGAATCCGGCTGGCAGGTGGTGAAGATTGTCAATTACCGGGATTTTCTGGACTTCCTTACCCCTATTCAGGAATCCGGCCTTCTAACCTATGCCAAGTCCACCCAGGATATTATTGACAAATATAACGACATTATAGACACCCAGCAAACCAATTTTGCCATAATGACAGCCACCTCTGATGGCAAGCTTTCCAGCCAACAGCGGGAAACTCTTGCCGAATACATCAAAACCGATATCGTCCCGGCCCTGGAAAAGCGTCAGCAGGAGCTAGATGCCATAGCCATCACCGACGGAGCACAATATCTCCAGAGCCTCCGCCAGCAGGAAACTGACATCTCTATTCAGCAGTGGCAGCACTTCCTTACAGGCATAGAAAAAGAGAGCCTGGCTGAACTAAATACAGCCGAAGCTCTCCACAAAAACGCCCTAGACATCCAGCACCGCATAGACGATGTCCTCAAAAACACCGCCGTGAACAAGATGGCCAAAACCATCCCTTGAGAATATAGGGGATGGGATTTATCACGAACGCAAGAAAACACAGGGAGTTGTACCCTAAGGAGACCCTTTATCGACATCGGTGCTTAGCGATTCGTGAGCCAAGATTTATGCCGATAGGCCATAAATCTTGCCCCTCACGAGAGCTTAGCATCCGCTATGTCGATATAGGAGCGAGAGCGAGTCGACGTGGGTACACTCCCTGTGTTTCTGTTTTTGTTTTACTTGTTCCGCTTCTTATACTGCCAATAAGCCACGACACAGATTACCACTAATATGGCCGCCACCACCAGGCTAATCTCATGCCCAACCTCCATCATAACCTTCCAGCCCTCTCCCAGCATCATGCCAATAGCCAGGATAAGTGCCGTCCAAGGCAAGGACCCCACAAAGGTATAAAAGAGAAATTTCTTCATGTCCACATGGGCAAAGCCTGCCGGCAGGGAGATAAAAGTCCGCACCACCGGCAGCATACGGCTAAAGAACACAGCCTTTACGCCATATTTATCAAACCAATTCTGGGCAATATCCACATGGGAACTTTTCACGAAGAAATACTTGCCGTATTTGTCCACAAAAGGCCGTCCGCCATAATGCCCCACAGCATAAGCAAATATGGAGCCTGCCATGCCTCCTACCATGCCGGCCACGGTAGCTCCTAAGAAGGTCATGCGGCCTGCATAAATCATATAACCGGCAAAGCCCAAAATCAGCTCACTAGGAATAGGAATACAGGCATTTTCCATACCCATAAGGATAGCTACGGCATAATACCCCCAGCTATCTATAAACTGCAAAAAAACATCGGTAAACTGTGACATAGTTTCTTCCTTTCAGATGAAATTCAGCTAAATCTTACTCATTTCTTACAATACTCTCATATACAAAAAAAGAGCCCCTCACATGGACTCTGAACAAAGGTAATGGTGCCTCAGAGCGGAATCGAACCACTGACACGGGGATTTTCAGTCCCCTGCTCTACCAACTGAGCTACCGAGGCATAATGGCGACCCGAAGGGGACTTGAACCCCTGACCTCCGCCGTGACAGGGCGGCATTCTAACCAACTAAACTACCGGGCCATAATATGGTGGGCGCTAACGGGATCGAACCGCTGACATTCTGCTTGTAAGGCAGACGCTCTCCCAGCTGAGCTAAGCGCCCTTAAACCCTGTGAGCTACAAATCTCACTCACAAGCAATGATTATATCGGAAAGCAAAAGCTTTGTCAACAAAATTTTTGCATCAAAATATAAAAATATCCTGCAGCGAGGAAGCTATATAATGCTGCACCGTCATAAGCTCACAGGGAGCACGCCAGGCGCCTTCATGAAAAAATCGCTACACTGCAGGATATCCTAAACAAAATTTATACAGGCATCAAACCAGCTTTTTCAAATCATCAGCGGCAGAGCTAACACGAGCCAAATTCTCGGAAATATGCTTAGCACTATTTGCCTGATGCTGTCCAATGGCCTCAATGGTGCCTACGGAGTTGGCAATGTCATTTACGGCCTTGTTCATATCGTTCAAGGTTTTCTTGATGCTCTCTGTTGCTGCTCTGGACTGTTCTGCCAGCTTGCGGACTTCCTCAGCTACTACTGCAAAGCCTCTGCCCTGCTCACCAGCCCTGGCTGCCTCGATAGAAGCATTCAGGCTCAGGAGATTGGTCTCCTCTGCAATATCCGTAATCAAGCCGATAGCCTTCAAGGTTTCGGTATTCTTTTCCTTCAGCAGCTTGGACTGCTCCACATAGGACTCCCCTGCGGCAGAAAACTCATTGGCCTTGCGAGCAAAATCCTCCAGCTCTTTATACAATCCCTTTACAGAGACGGTAATCTCATCCACCAGGAATTTCTGATCCTCCTGATTTGCCATATACAAAAATCTCCCTTCGTACCCCACAATTTTTTCTATATCTCTTATTCGCCATATAGCAGAAAAATCCTTTTTTCCTGCAGAAAAAAAGCAGATGCAGCAAAAACTTTTCTACATCCACTTCTTTAGCTCGAAAACTCCAATTTTAATTAGAGATTTTCCAGCAGCTTGATTTCATTTTTCATTATATGTGTACTTTCCCGTGGCTCCCGACCGTTGACCACATAATCAAAGGCCAGCTCCATGGCACGGCGGCCCTGGCGATATGGGTGCTGATAAATAACAGCCTTGATAATACCCTTTTCCATCATCTCCACCGTGGAAGGCACGCTGTCCACCGCAATCACCAAAGGACGTTTTTCCTCCGGCAGCTCCATTATCGCCCGACAGGCCCCATAAACGCCGCCAGCAGCCAGATACACCGCCGTAATCTCCGGATGTTCCTGCAACATTTCCTTGGTCTTGTTGAAGGAACAGATTTCATCATCCTGGTTTTCCACCGTAGCCAGTAGCTGGAAATCCTTCATGCCCCTCATGCGGTATTGGAACCCTGCCAGCCTTTTGCGATGGCCTGCCATCTGACGGCTGCCAATCACAATGCCCACCTTGGCATGATTGTAGGTAAAGGCTGCCAAAAGGGCACATGCTGTTACGCCCCCATTGACAAAATCACTACCCACAAAACACTGCCTGTTGGATGGCTGGATATCGTTGTTTATGGTGACCACGAAGCAACCATCTGCCACCAGCTCATCCAAGAGATTGCGGACAGCCTCATCATCAATAGGATTGATAATGAGGGCATCAGACTCCTGCCGTACCTGCTGGATAAGCCTCAACTGCTGCTGTACATCGTAGCCCTTCATGGTATAAAGCTTCATTTCCAGCCCATATACGCTGTAAAGCTCTGCTCCAGTGCGAAGGCCTCGGATAATCTCATCAAAGAAGGGGTTGCCCTCAGAGGAAAGGATAACAGAAACCACAGGCTGCTTCTTCCGTGCTGCCAGTGCCTTACCAGCAGGATTGGGCTTGTAGCCTAGCTCCTTGGCTACTCGGCGGATATTCTCCGCCGTTTCTGGGCTGACCCGCCCCCGGCCATGCATAACCCGATCCACAGTACCTCGGGACACACCACACAGCTCTGCAATTTTCTGCATTGTTACCATGAACAAAACCTCCTTTCCTGTCGCTCATCTATTAATTTTAATTATACTACCTAGTATACCTAAAGGCAAATGAAACCTTTCCTGTCTTTATTACATTTTAATGGGGCTGCCCTATATTAGACACCTCCACAAATAGAATTTAGACTTATCTTTTTAAGCTTCTAATGGAAAGCACACACAAACCGCCTATCAAAGAAAAAGCCATAGCCACAAAGAACACACTAGAGAAACCAAATATAGAAATAACCGTTGCTGCAATGACAGGAGCTAAAGCCTGGGTTACTGTATTTCCCAGGTTGTATACTCCTAGGAAGAATGCCACCCGCTCCTTATCCGGTATAACCTTCAGGTTCAGCAGATTGTCCAAGGAGTTCCACAGTCCCATACCGATACCAGCACATACAGCATAGATAGAAATGCCAGTCATATCACGAAACAGGAACAGTGAACCAGCACCCATAGCCAGGAAGATTACGGACAACCCCACTGGCAGCTTCAGAATATTGAACCTATCAGAAATCGGTCCGGCAAAAAATCCCATGAGGATGCCAAATACTAGCATAATAGTATTTATCAGCTGAATTGCAGCCTGAGTATTATCCCCCATCATAAGAAAGTCTGTCATGATATACAGAATATATCCCGTTACCGCAAAGTTGCCAATACCCTGGCACAGCTTGCCAATCAAGGCCAGATAATAATCCCTGCCTTCAGCCCATGCTGGAAAAACCTGGCGAATCCCTTTAAGTGAAAAGGAATGCTTTTCTTCCTGCTTCTTTTCTATCTCATCATCCAAATTAGATGGCTCACGAACAATGAATACTGCCAGAAGCGTGCCAATAAAGGCAATAGCACCAAAGATAATGAACCCTAGACGAAACTGACTCAGAAACATGGCACCGATAACATTAAAGCCGTTGTTGCCCAATGCCATGCCCAAGCCACCATAAGCAGAGGCAGCCATGCCCTTCTTGCTATCATGGGCAAAATCCAGCCAAGCTACCATCGGAGCTACAATAAAATTCAGTGCTGCCTGTCCTACCATCCAGCAGGCCAACAGCATTGGTATCCCTTGGGCAAAGGATGCCCCTATCATGGTCAGCATAAAGGCAAAGGCTCCACCTACAATCCAAGGTGCCCGCTTGCCAAAACGAGATCTTGTGCTATCAGACAGAGCTCCCGCCACCATGTTGGATACTGCTGCGACTACCATGCCCATAGTAGAAAACAAAGCCAACAGAGCAATCTTGTTTTCAGCATCTAGCTCCTGTAGCATGGCCGGCAAGAACAGTCCTGCCATAACAATATATGGACCAAGCCAGCTGGCCGGGCCAATAATCAGCCCCGGCACTAACCTTTTAATAGAAATTACTACTCTCTGCTTCATTTTATTCCATCCCCTCGTTGTTTTTTACCTGATAATAATAGAAATCCCCATGAGAATCATGCTGATGCACATCCACACTAGCCATGAAGTTGAACAAGCCAGTAAATCCCCCGATTTCTCCTGGCTCTCCATTTACCCCTTCGTCAGAAAGATAGCTCACATCTAGCTTGCCCGCCAAAGGTTGCCATTCATCATCTGCCTGCAGTCGATAAAATACTTCTGCACTTCCATAGTCATAGGAAATTTTTAGCTCCACTGATTCCGATGGTATTGCCACCTGGTCAAATTCATAGTCCAGCCTCTCTCCCAGCTTAGCCTGCAACAAGCACAACATTAAATTCTGTTCCTTGTCATCCAATCTTACATGGGCATAAAGCCAGTTGTTGGAATCATAGTATAAACCAATACCAGCAGTCTCCGAATAATGATCTGGTTGAAAAGATAGCTTGCTCTGCACTGTGTAGCTAAATGATGTAGCCCTAGTAGCCATAATGGATGGAAGATGCTGGGAAAACAAGGAATTTCTCCCGGCTATTTCCAGATGACCATCCTTGAGGCATACCCAGCTATCATCCTGCTGATGATAAGGTGTCATGAACCTATTGTCATAGCTATCTCCTGAAAAATCATCATATACATCAAAGCTGCCCATATCCTGTTTTACATTTTCTGCCATCTTAGGAGCTTCAACCTCCATCTTAGCCAGATTGGAGCCATCCTCCATAGCCAGCCAACCATCCTCAGTCCAGCAAACCTTCTGGAGGGATGTTTCTCGTCCTAAAGGATTCAAGGTGGTTCCAGGCAGTGGCCTAGACATAAGATGAGCAATATACCATTCGTTATCTTGAGTTTCTACTAGAGAACCATGGCCAGCCTTCTGCATAAGGGTATGAGGATTGTACATCTCAAAATGTCCTGCATCAGGATCATCCAAAGAAAACAAATGCCTTGGCGAGGATGTAATAATCGGCTCCTTAGTCGGGTTCGGCTCATAAGGGCCAAATATCTCTCTAGCCCTGCCCATTTCAATGCCATGGCCGTAACCAGTGCCCCCAGAAGCTGCTATCATATAGTACCATTCTCCATGCTTGTAAATCTGCGGAGCCTCCACGCAGCCTCTGGTGGTAAAGCCATTGGTAATCCTATGCCAACTCCCTTTAATGCCACCAGTTTCTAGATCTGCTTCTGCCAGCACTAATGTCCCAGGCCTCTGATAGCCCTTGCGGATTTCCCATTCCAGGATAGAGAGATAATGCCTACCATTTTCATGGTAGAGAGCTGTATCAAAGCCAATGGATGTAAGATATATAGGCTCTGACCATTTCCCTGCCGGATTATAGGACCACATGGCATAGCTTTCGGCATTAAACTCCCTGCCTGCCATATTCTGCATATGAGAATAGCTGAGCCAGAATTTCTTTGTCTCCTTATCATAAGACAAATGAGGTGCCCAAATCCCTGCTGGCGTATTAGTCCCCCGCAATTCTACCTCTTCGTTATTCAATCCATATCCTATCAGTTGCCAGTTAGCCAAGTCCCGGGAATGAAAGATCTGTATGGCTGGCTGCCAATGAAAGGTAGACGTAGCAATGTAATAATCTTCACCTACACGAACAATGGACGGATCTGGTGCCATCCCAGGAATAATAGGATTGTTTATTGTTTTCACGATAAAATCCCCCTCTAAATACCTAAAATAACTCTTTGATTGCATAATATCATGGCATATGATACTATACAAGAGCAAATAGGATTCCTGTTTCAATATACTCCTTTTAAGTAAGATTTGTAATGTTTTATTCTATTGAAGAGGTGATATTATCTTGCGAGAAAAACACGAAGTCGTCCTGACCAACCTTCCCTTAGGGATACGCTTTTACGAATCCAATGTCAACACATCTGGCTACGTGCCATTCCATTGGCACAACAGTATCGAACTGCTATGTGTCCTAGAAGGCACTCTGCAGCTTTTTGTAAACGGACGAGCTCATACTGTCAGCAACGGTCAGTGCATCGCCATCTCCTCCGGCATGATACATGATGTTGCCAATACTCCCAACCGTGCCTTGGTGCTGCAAATTCCCCTGCATATTCTAAAATCCTTTACTCCTGCACCACAGCTTTTGCATTTCCATGTCAGCCAAAACAAAAATTACAAAGCTCACGAGGCTTTATTTCGCCAGTTTCTACAAATGAACCAGATTCTACAGAAAAAGAAAAAAGGCTATCTCTTTGATGCAGAAATAGCCCTTGCCAGGATACTAAAAATCCTTTTTCTTTACTTTACAGATGAAAAACCTCTTTGTAGCAGAATCAGCAGCAATATCCAGGAAATTCTCATATATATCAACGAACATTATGCACAACCCATGTCTGTACAGGAACTAGCAAAAATGGCGGGCTACAATCCCAATTATCTTTCCAGAATTTTCCACAGCCAGATGGGCACCACTCTCAATGAATATATTTACCGAGTTCGTTTGACTCATTTTCACGATGGTTTGTTGAACACTGACCGCAGCATCAAAGATCTTATGACAGAATGCTGTCTCCACAATCAGCGCACTACCCGGGAGATTTTCCAGAAAATTTACGGTTGCCTTCCCTTGGAAAACAGAAAAAATTTCCGCTCCCAGAATTAAATTTAAGGTTAACAGAAGCCAGCAACATCCTCAGGATACTGCTGGCTTCTGCTTTATTGGAATGTTTTTATGTATATTACAGTTCTAAGTTCTTGCCA
>CAVFWX010000085.1:0-8608 GCA_963626225.1 Anaerotignum sp. | reverse complement strand
ATCTTGTAGTATATGGCAAGGTTTATACAGCAAATGCAAATGACAGATATGCTGAGGCATTTGCAGTAAAAGATGGCAAATACATATATGTAGGCGACAAAAAGTCTGCTAAGGCTTTTATTAAAGATGGCGTGACCAAAGTTATAGACAGGACTGGCAAAGGCCTGGTAATGCCCGGTGCAACAGAGGGTCATGGCCATTATATGACTGCAGCTGCCATGACGTACAAGGATCTCATTCATTTTACCGATACTTTTGATGAGACCGTAGAGTTCTTGAAGAGCCATATAGCCAAGTATCCAAATGAAAAGATGTATTTGACCTTTGGCTGGAACAACGAGAAGAATCTCGACACCAAAAATAAAGTTGATATGAGGGCAAAGCTGGATGCGATTTGTCCTGATAAAATCGTTGTTATGATTGATGATACCGGCCATAATATTTTTATGAATTCCAAGGCTATTGAAGCAGCCGGTATAGATGGCAATACCAAAGTAGAAGGTGGCGAATTTTCCAAGGATGCCAATGGCAGGCTTCTGGGCCTGGCAACAGACGTTGGCATGAATTATGCTATGGGCCCTCTTGTCCGTGATTCTGGTTATCTGTCAGCTGATGAGATCGCAGAAGCTGCACCTATAGCAGAAAAGCTGCTTCATTCTTATGGCTATACCAATTACTTTGATGCTTATATTTCTTATTTTGGCGAAGCAGCCTATAAGGGGCTTGCAGCTCGTGACAAGAAAGAGGGCCTGAAAATAGTTATTGGCGGAAGCTACAAGGTAGACCCATTTGAAAAAGAGGACGAGATTATTGACAGGGTAGTAGATTACAAGAATAAATATACTACCGAGCGCTTTAAGCCCTCCTGGATAAAGCTTTTTGGCGATGGTGAATGCACAGAGTCCTTGTCCGGATGGGTAAAGACTCCCTACAAGAGCGGTCTGACTGGTACCCAGGTGTGGGATACAACAAGATTTAATGCCCTGGTAAAAAAGGCCAATGAAAAAGGTGTATCCATCCATGTCCATGCTTCTGGTGATGCAGCAACAGAACAGGCTGTCAATGCTTTCCTGGCAGCAAAAGCTACTGCGGCACCTGGCATCTTAAATGCACTGGGACATGTCCGCCACATTACCGATGAAACTTTGGACAAGATGGCTGGCAATCCTATTTACAGCGCTACAAATATTAACTGGCGCGGCCTGACTGAAGACAAGGGGGGAACCAGGGTACAGGATAACTTTGATACTAAGTTTTACTGGGAAGGTTATCCCATGAAGAGGCAGGTTTCCCGTGGCATCAGGATGACTTCCTCTACCGACTATCCTGCTGACAGTGGCGCACCTTGTGATATCCTGAATATCATGGAGCTTGCTGTAAATGACACAATGGATGCCAAATTCATTCGCGCAGGAAAAGAGATGGGCGAATTTGATAAGTCCGAGGAAATTACAGTGGAAGAAGCACTGGATGTTCTTACTATCAATGGTGCCTATCAGATGGGTATAGAAAAAGAGCGTGGCTCTATTGAGAAAGGCAAGTATGCAGACTTCCTGTTTATCAGCAAGGATGTAACTTCCATACCTAAAAATGAAATTCACACAGCTGAAATTTCCAATGTTTATTTTGAAGGAAAGGAAGTTTACAAAAAATAATAGGAATCATAATAATGAGTTTTATCAAGAAAAAAACACTTAAATTGCTTAGTGCTATGGCAGCACTGTCAGCTCTTCTGGTATTTTCAACCTGCAATGCTGCAACACCAGAAACTGCAGCAGATCTTGTCGTATATGGCAAGATTTATACAGCAAATGCAAGTGACAGGTATGCTGAAGCATTTGCAGTAAAAGATGGCAAATACGTATATGTAGGCGACAAAAAAGACGCAAAGGCTTTTATTAAAGATGGCGTGACCAAAGTTATAGACAGGTCTGGCAAAGGCCTTGTAATGCCCGGTGCAACAGAAGGGCATGGTCACTATATGACTGCAGCTGCCATGACGTACAAGGAGTTCATTCATTATACCAGCACCATCGACGAAACCATTGCCTTTATGAAGGGCTACATGGCAGCGCATCCGGATGAAAAAATGTATTTGTCCTTTGGCTGGAGTAATGTCACGCTTGCCAGCATCAAGCATGACATTGATATGAGATCAAAGCTGGATGCGATTTGCCCGGATAAAATCGTTGTTATGATTGATAACAGCGGCCATAATATTTTTATGAATTCCAAGGCTATTGAAGCAGCCGGTATAGATGGCAATACCAAAATAGAAGGTGGCGAATTTTCCAAGGATGCCAACGGCAGGCTTTTGGGCCTGGCATCAGACGTTGCCATGAACTATGTTATGGGAGCCATCGTGCGTGATTCCGGCTATCTGTCAGCCGATGATATTGCAAATGCTGCCCCTATAGCCGAGGATTTGCTCCATTCTTATGGATACACCAATTACTTTGATGCTTACATATCTTATTTTGGTGAAGCACCCTATAAGGGCCTTGCACAACGTGATAATACAGAGGGCCTTAAGGTAGTTATTGGTGGCAGCTATAAAATAGATCCATTTGAAAACGAAAATGAGCTTATTGACAGGGCAGTTGATTATAAGAATAAACATACTACCAAACGCTTTAAGCCTTTATGGATTAAGCTTTTTTCAGATGGTGAATGTGTCGAGTCACAGTCTGGCTGGGTGAAAACACCATACAAGAATGGTTCGACCGGCGTACAGGTGTGGGACACAGAAAGATTTAATACCCTGATAAAAAATGCCAATAAGAAAGGCGTATCCGTACATGTCCATGCTTCTGGCGATGCAGCAACAGAGCAGGCTGTCAATGCTTTCCTGGCAGCCAGGGATACTGCGGCACCTGGCATCTTAAATGCACTGGGCCATACTCGCAACATCAGCAATGAAACTCTTGATAAGATGGCCGGAAAGAATATTTACAGCGCTACAAATATCAACTGGCGCGGACTTACTGTGCCAAAGGGTATGATTCTCGAAGATCATTTTGATCCTAAATTTTTCTGGGAAGGGTACCCGATGAAGAGACTGGTTTCCCGTGGCATCAAAATGACTTCCTCTACAGACTACCCTGCTACAAGTGGTGCACCATGCAATATCCTGGATATCATGGAGCTTGCTGTAAACGACACAATGGATGCCAAATTCATGCCCAAAGGAAATATGATGGGCAAGTTTGACAAGTCCGAGGAACTTACAGTGGAAGAAGCCCTGGATGTTCTTACTATCAATGGTGCCTATCAGATGGGTATAGAAAAAGAGCGTGGCTCTATTGAGAAAGGCAAGTATGCAGACTTCCTGTTTATCAGCAAGGATGTAACTTCCATACCTAAAAACGAAATTCACACTGCTGAAATTTCCAATGTTTATTTTGAAGGAAAGGAAGTTTATAAGAAATAAGACGGGACTCGGGCAAACTGCATTTGCCAAGGCTCAAACCTGCAATACAGGGTGGGTAAGCCCCACCCTCTGAGCAGATACAACATCCTTTCAAAGAATCAGGCCTCTGCCCTGCCGGGACAGAGGCCTTTCTTCTTTCAAACCGCCGCCGGGCAAGGGATAATCAAGGGATAATCAGTTCAGCGCCTGTTAGACAATACAAGATATTTCCTGTATGATTACAGCTTGAGAGGTATACCATGTCACTTTGTCGTATTATCAATCTGCAAAATGCCGGTGAATGGGCGGCTGCCGGCAAATGGCTGAAAGACCGCGCCAACCCTGCTTCTGCGGATGTGGAAAACAAGGTCAGGGATATTCTGGACACCGTCAGAAAAGAGGGTGATCAGGCCCTTGTCCAGTACACCAAACAGTATGACTGTGCGAACTTCGATGGCTCTCTGCGCGTCAGCGAACAGGAAATAGCCATGGCTGCGGCCCGTGTGCCTGCAGAAGCCAGGGAATGCATTGCCCAGGCAGCCAGCAACATACGCGCCTTCCATGAAGAGCAGAAAGATAAAACCTGGCTTACGACACGCCCTGACGGAAGCATACTGGGGCAGATGGTAAATCCTGTCCCCAGGGCCGGCCTCTATGTCCCCGGTGGCAAGGGCGGCAAGACGCCGCTGGTGTCCAGCTTTCTCATGAATGCCATTCCTGCCCTGGTGGCAGGAGTCCAGGAAATTGCCGTCTGCACGCCGCCTCAGGCTGACGGATCTGTCAATTCCATCATCCTGGCAGCAGCCCACATCCTCGATATACACGAAGTCTACCGTGTCGGCGGTGCCTGGTCCATTGCGGCCATGGCCTATGGCACGGAAACCATACCGTCTGTCGATGTCATTGCCGGCCCCGGCAATATTTTTGTCACCACTGCCAAGCGCATGGTGCAGGGCCTTGTGGGCATCGACATGATTGCAGGTCCCAGCGAAGTCTGCGTTATAGCAGACGGTTCAGCCAACATCCGCTGGCTGGCAGCCGACCTGCTAAGCCAGGCAGAACACGATCCCCTGGCATCGGCCATCTGCATTGTCCAGGAGCCCATGGTGGCCCAGGCCCTGGCAGCCGAGCTTGACGAGCAGGTGAAAAAGCTGCCGAGAACAAAGATCGCCAGTGCCTCCCTCAAGGACTGGGGCGCCATCGTGGTGGTACCGGATCTCAATGAAGCCCTGGCCGTAGCCAACCAGATTGCTCCCGAGCATCTGGAGCTTTCCATCCGTTCTCCCTGGGATGCCCTGCCGTACATAAAGAATGCAGGCGCCGTCTTCCTGGGGCATCACAGCCCTGAGCCTGTAGGCGACTATTTTGCCGGTCCCAACCATGTGCTGCCTACTCTCGGGACAGCGCGTTTCTCATCGGCCCTGTCCGTGCAGACGTTCTGCAAAAAGACAAGCATCATAGCCACATCCCGCAACTTCCTGCGGGACAACAAGGATGCCATCGCCACGCTGGCACGGCTTGAAGGCCTTGAGGCCCATGCACTTTCCGTGGAAATACGCTAGGCTCCGTGCCTCAGCCCGTATATCCTCATACAGCAAAACATCCTGTCAGACCTGTTCTGGGGTGATTATATGAAAATTGTTACCAGCACCAACATTGAAGCATGCAAGCTCCTTTCCAGAGGAAAGGTGCGCGACATATATGCCGTTGACGATGAGACCCTGCTCATCGTGACAACGGACCGCATGAGCGCCTATGACTTCATGATGTCAAGGCCGATTCCGTATAAGGGCGTTGTCCTGAACCAGATTACGCTCTTCTGGATGGATATGTTCAAGGATATCATTCCCAACCATATCATTGAAAGCGATACCGCCAAGTTCCCCGCCCAGCTTGCACCCTACAAGGATGACCTGGAAGGCAGGGCCGTACTGGTCCGCAAGGCAAAGCCCCTTCCCATTGAATGTATCGTGCGCGGCTATATTTCGGGATCCGGCTGGAAATCCTACCAGAAAAACGGCACTGTCTGCGGCCACGTCCTGCCTGCCGGCCTGAAGGAATCAGACAAGCTGGACAAGGCTATTTTTACACCGTCTACCAAGGCTGAATTCGGCCAGCATGACGAAAACATCTCCGTTGCCCAGGCGAGCGATCTGATGGGCAGGGAGCTCACAGACAAGGTTGAGGAAATGTCCCTGGCCATTTATGAAAAGGGACGTGCCTATGCCGCTTCCAGGGGCATCCTGGTGGCTGACACAAAATTTGAATTCGGTCTCATCGGAGACACGCTCTACCTTATTGATGAAGTCCTTACCCCCGACTCATCACGCTTCTGGCCTGCCGACTCTTACGAGCCCGGTCACAGCCAGCCCAGCTTCGACAAGCAGTTCCTGCGTGACTGGCTGACGTCCACAACATGGGATATGAAGTCGGAGCCGCCCGCCCTGACGGATGAGGTAGTCGAAACAACGGCTGCCAGATATCAGGAAGCCTACCGCATCCTCACAGGCTGCGATCTAGGCCTGAAATAAATACAGCAAGAAACGGCGAGAAGGAGAATTATATGCTGTTAGAAGGAAAGAAAGCTCTTATCTTCGGCGTCGCCAATAATAAGAGTATCGCCTGGGGCATAGCCCAGGCCTTCAAGCAGGCCGGCGCCAGCCTGGCCTTCAACTACCTCGGAGATGCCATCAAGAAACGTGTTGATCCCCTGGCCGAAGAGATCGGAGCAGACTTCACCTTCCAGTGCGACGTGAGCTCCGACGAGCAGATTGCCGCTTCAGCCCAGCTGGTCAAGGAAAAATGGGGCAATGTGGACATCCTGGTGCACTCTGTGGCCTTTGCCAACCGCGAGGATTTGCAGGGCGACTTTGTGTCCACTTCCCGTGCAGGCTTCCATCTTGCCCTGGATATCTCGGCCTACTCCCTGGTTGCCCTGTGCCGCGAATTCTCGCCCATGATGAGCGAGGGTTCCTCGGTCATGGCCATGACCTACTATGCTTCCAACAAGATCATGCCCTTCTACAACGTCATGGCTGTCGCCAAGGCAGCACTGGAATGCGAAGTGCGCTATCTTGCCAATGACCTTGGCCCCAAGGGCATCCGTGTCAACGCCATCAGCGCCGGCCCCGTAAAGACGCTTGCTGCTTCTGCAGTGCACAGCCTGAAGGGCGCCCTTGGCAAAATTGAGGCCAATGCACCATTGCGCCGCAACATCACTCCTCTCGATGTGGGCGGAACAGCTACCTACCTGGCTTCTCCGCTGTCCAGTGCCGTAACAGGCCAGGTCATCTTCGTAGACAGCGGCATCAGCCTGATTATGTGCTAACCGCTCTTTGAGGTTGTCATGGATCTGGCTGCACTCAATGATGCCGGTATCACCCTTTGTGGTCTCCTTGGCGTAGCTGTTTTCTATTTCGTCGGCAAAAGAGAAGTCGATGAAAAGAAAAAAGAGGATGCCAAAAAGGAAAACACAGAGGAAAAGTAACTTTTTCAAGGTTTCTTCATTTTCCCTCTTGCCAGACGGAAAGGAAATCTATATAAAGACTCTGTTCTTGGAGAGATGTCCGAGTTGGTCGAAGGAGCACGATTGGAAATCGTGTAACGGCTTATCCCCGTTCTAGAGTTCGAATCTCTATCTCTCCGCCACTAGAAAATAATTAAAGGACTTTGTTTACCGTAAAAGGCAACAAAGTCCTTTTTTTTCATGCACTTAGATTCTCTATAAACTTCGGATTGTCTCACATCGTATGCACGACATTTAGGCGATTTGTATAGGCTGATGTATAGTTTTTGTATAAGCCTCCACATGGGGCAACTTGCTCTGACCATCACAAAACAAGTCGATTAGGTGTCGAAATGGCAACTACACGGCCTCCCTCTTGCCGTCAACAGACTTTGCAACACAACTTTTGTCCTGGCACGCTATACCCCAGTGCAGGATAACAGAATAGTCGCCTTGCAGGAGAGCGTCATACTTCATATCGGCAATGTGCCTGAGAGCACGATCTACTGAAGAAGAAAGAGGCGTCTCTGTATCAGAATGCCTTTTTATCTCAATGACGGCAGCCCTCTTGTTCGCTCTGTCCCTGACGATAATGTCAGCCATGCCCGCCCCGTTCCCGTAGTCAGACGTGGTATGCGGATATTCTCTCTTGAACAGCCCTGCCAGTACAGCATGGCAGAAGACTCCGCCATAGTCGTGGAAACTGATTGCTTTCGTAAACAAGGCAGACAGCATTTCAGAAACTGTCTGATCTGCTCTGTTCCAGAAGGCATCAAAAAACAGCGGCAGGCTGTCATTGCCGTCTACTCTCCTGCGAAAGACTGACTCCGCTGTCAGCATGAAAAAATCATAAATTTCCTTATTGGGGATACGAAGCCCAAGCACAGTGCCTGTTTCATCCTCTGTATTCGGTACTTTGGTGAGATAGCCTGTGAAATAGAGAAGCGTCCATACGTTCTGCTTTGAGTCATAGAGGTTCTTATAGGTCAGGTTCTCTTTTATTTCGGCATCAATGCCTGCATGATTCAGCAGCGTGGTGATTGTGTCAGCAGTACAACCAGTTACGCCTTCAAGCAGACGCAGCACGACATCATTGCCGCTGGTATTTATCCAGTACTTTTTAGGCCTGGCGTTCTGCGACTCTTTCAGGTCATAAAGATAGTTCATGACATCCCATGGGCAGTATATGGGATGGCTATTGCCAAAACAGTAGCCGTCGTACCATTCTTGCAGTGTATCCATCTTGTCGCTGAAGCCCTGTTCAGCAAGAAGTGACTGCACTTCCTCATGAGTAAAACCGAATTTGTCTGCAAAGCTTAGATCATTAACGCCATAGCTGATATAATTGTTAAAACCAGTGGTGATGCCATCAGTAGTGTAGCGCAGGCATCCGGTCATAATGGCAAATGTAAAATCAGCATTGCTTTTGAGACTAATCTCAAAAAAAAGATCTAGAAAGGAAGCCATCTTTTTATAGTCTTCCTCTCCTTTTATTTTTGACAGAGGAGCATCGTATTCATCAATAAGAATAACTGGCTTTATGCCGCAATCCTGATAGATGGCTTCACAAAGTGTATTTATAAACATGCACGGCTCTACATTTTTTGCAGTACATGACAGAACAGCGTCTAAAGCTATTTTATGGAATTTTCCAACTTTAGGACTATTAAGAAGATACTCATATTGTCCACATA
>CAVFWX010000084.1:0-8622 GCA_963626225.1 Anaerotignum sp. | reverse complement strand
CTTCTCTACTACACTATCCAGTGCGATTTTCTCCTGTGCACTGTCTGCCATGGAGCGTACCATTGCTACTCCTTCGGCGATTTCATCATCACCAAGGATAATAGCATAGGAAGCATTGAGCTTGTTGGCCTGCTTCATCTGGGCCTTCATGCTGCGGCCGGCAAAGTCCATGGCTGCAGAGAGTCCGGCCTTGCGAAGGCTGTTCAGCAGCTTGAAGCCCTCAGCCTGGGCATTTTCGCCCAAAGCCACTACGTAGGCATCTACGGAGCGATGCTTTTCTGGCAGCAGGTTCTGGCTTTCCAGAGCCAGCAGGAGACGCTCCAAACCAGTTGCAAAGCCTACGGCAGGAGTTGGATTGCCACCCATTTCCTCAATAAGGCCATCATAGCGGCCGCCACCGGCTACGGCACTCTGGGCACCCAGTGGCGGATATTTGATCTCAAAGGCTGTCTTGGTGTAGTAGTCCAGACCTCTTACCAGTCTTGGGTCATGCTGGAACTTTACTCCCGCATTGGTGAGATGCTGCTGCAGCTTCTGGAAGTGGTCGGCACATTCCTCACAGAGGCAGTCAGTAATCTTCGGTGCATCAGCCATATAGGACTTGTCGCTGTCCTTCTTGCAGTCCAAAATACGCAGCGGGCTGCGGTCAAAGCGGCTGCGGCAATCCTCGCAGAGATCATCCAGCTTGTCCCGGAAGAAATCCTGCAACATGGTCCTGTACTGGCTGCGGCACTTAGGGCAGCCTACGGAGTTGATGGACAGCTCCAGATCCTTCAGGCCAAAGCCCTCCAGCAGGCTGATAGCCAGGAGGATTACCTCGGCATCTACTGCAGGATTGGCCTCCCCCAGAGCCTCCACGCCAAACTGATGGAACTCACGCATACGGCCGGCCTGTGGACGGTCATAGCGGAACATGGAGCCAATGTAGAACAACTTTACCAGGTTGGACTCAGCATAAAGCTTGTTCTGAAGATAGGCACGGACAGCAGAGGCGGTATTCTCCGGACGGAGGGTAATGCTTCTCTCTCCCCTGTCAGTAAAGGTGTACATTTCCTTGTCTACTACATCTGTACCCTCGCCGATACCACGCTGGAACAGCTCTGTATGCTCAAAAATCGGGGTACGTATCTCGCTGTAGCCAAAACGGCGGCACAGCTCCCGGATTTCCTGCTCAATATAATTCCAATCGCCTACTGTATCAGGCAAAATATCCTTGGTTCCACGAGGTGCATTTGTCAACATTCCTCAAAATCCTCCTGTATATAATACTTATTCAACAAGAAGAGCAAGCCTTTCATCGGTTTGCTCCCTATATCAGTTATTAATCTGCTCAGGCTTGCCGTAGGTTTCTTCCACCAAAGCCCGGCGTTTTTCTACATAGATATCAATATCCCGCTCATAGGTTATGAGATCCTTGGCGTTGAAGGCAGATTTCAGCCTTTTGTTTTTGTGGTCTACCACCTTGCTGGTGGCAGCTCCCCCAATGCCCAAAATAGTCTGATGCTCCTCCATAATCTGGATATTGTACATGCTCTCTGCCCCAGGACGGCTGCAGCCTACATTTTCCATCTGGCCGCTCATATAGCCCTGACGATAGAGATAATATGGCTTCAGCCCGGCCTTGGCCACATAGTCCATGGCAATGGCAAACATCTGACGGCAGGTTTCATCATCCGGTAGCTCATACTCATGGAGATTCATCTTTAGCCTGGAGCCCCGCTTCAAGGCCAAGGAATGAAGGGTTATATCATCAGGCCCCAGGGCTGTTATCTGCTCCATGGTGTTGCGGATATCCTCCACACCTTCTCCCGGCAGGCCGATGATCAAATCCATGTTTATCTCCGGAATGCCCGCTTTCCGCAGGTCGTGGAACATCTCCACAATAGCCTGGGGACTGTGATTGCGGCCAATCCGCTTCAAGGTCCTGGCCTCCATGGTCTGAGGGTTGCAGCTGACGCGGGTAACACCGCAGTCCACCATGGCCTGAATCTTGGCTGGGGACATGCTGTCCGGCCGCCCGGCCTCCACCGTAAACTCCACAGAATCCTCACACCAGAAGCTGTCCTTCACAAGATGGAGCATTTCCTCAAAATACATATCCGGCAGACTGGTAGGCGTACCTCCACCTACATAGACGGACTGGACCTTGAAGCCATAGTCAGCCACAATGTCCTTGACTCCCTGCAAATCCTTGCGGAAGGCTGCCATAAACTTGTCTATGCCGCCCCTGTCAGGCAGGATATTGGCAGGAAAGGAGCAATACAGGCATCTAGTCAGGCAGAAAGGTATCCCCACATAGATGCTGATGGTTTTGTCGTCTGTCCGTGCCAAAAATGGTTGCTGGCGGATGGCCATATCCGTAATGGTCACAGCCTTTTCCTCACTGGCCTCATAGTCCTGACGCAACCTAGCCACAGCCTCATCTCTGCTCAAGCCCTCTGCCAGCATCCTATGGACGATCTTGGTAGGCCGTACCCCATGGAGAATGCCCCAAGGAGCCTCTGGAAAACCAAATTCTGCCCTAAAAAGATGATACAAATTCAGCTTAATCAGTCTATGCTTGCCTGCCTCAAACCGCTCAGAACCACGGCCTGTACTGGTCTTTTCCAGTACATGGTCTATGCCGTCCTTAGTCCGGTAGTGAACCACAGTCCGTACCACAGGCAGCTCCCCCGGACGCTCCGTCTGAGGTAAGGTGGTTTCCCCCGGTATACTCTCTATGAAATTTTCAATTTCCAGCTTTTCCAGATCGTATTCCTCCGGAGTGTGCTCCTGTGGCTCCTTGGCCAGAGAGGGCACCTCCATCTTGAAAAGGTTCAGGATTTCCCGTACTACTTTTACCACTACCTGGTGCTGGCTATTTAGTGAAAAATTGTTAATCAGCAAGCTTCTTCTGGCACTCCTCGCACAGGCCAAAGAACTTTACCTGATGGTCAGTTACCTTGAACCCGCATTTTTTCATAATATCTAATTCCAGCGTATCCAGCATATCCTCGGAGAACTCGATTACCTTCTTACAGCTGGTGCAAATCAGGTGATGATGCTGGTGGCTGTTTGGCTCCGTGAGATTCAGCTCATATCTGGCACAGCCGTCCCCAAACTCAATCTTCTGGAGAATATCAATATCCTTGCCGCTCAAAAGCTCTAAGGTGCGGTACACAGTGGCCAGACCAATGTCTGCAGACCGCTGCTTCAGGATATCGTGAACTTCCTCGGCACTAAGATGGGTTCCCGGGTTATCTACAAAAACCTCCAGAACTACTTTACGCTGATGGGTCAGCTTATATGAGCTGTTCTGCAGTCTTTCCTTTAAATCGTCAAGTGAATATACCGATGGCATAGGGCAGCCTCCTTCAAACCTACTTAAATACTTTTTATTATAACCCCTAGATTATTCTTAGTCAAATGCGTGTCCACTGACTTCCAGATGCTAAGGGCAAAAAACAAAGAGAGGCCATGTTTATAGCCTCTCCCAAATCCTAAATTCAATTAATGCTTTTGCAAATAGGGATTGCACCGTCTTTCCCTGCCCATTCTGGTGGCAGGTCCGTGGCCAGGAAATACCCTGGTCTCATCGCCCACCTGCTCTAGCTGTATATTGACAGAGTGAAGAATAGCTCTATAATCCCCACCTGGAAAATCCGTCCGGCCCACACTGCCGGCAAAGAGGGTATCTCCGCTAAAGAGACAGCCTCCACCATAGAGACATATACCGCCTCTGGTATGGCCGGGGGTATGAATAACCTTCAGAGATGAATTGCCAAAGCTGATGGTATCCCCATCCTTCAGCAATATCTCCGCCGGCCTCTTGCCCCCGGCAAAGACACTATAGGCAGCCATTTCCTCACGGGTAGCTGTCAGCATAGAGGCATCATCTGCATGAATTGCCAGACCGACAGCCAGCTCATCCCGGAGAAAATCCACAGCACCTATGTGATCCCAATGTCCGTGGGTATTGACAATCAACTTTACCTTGATGCCATTATCCCGCACATAGGCCAATATTTCCTGCCCGTTGTCCCCCGGGTCAATGATGATGCCTGCATCAGTATCATCATCCCGCAGCACATAGCAGTTCTCCTCAATTGGCCCCACCACAAGTGTTTCCACCGAAAAACCCATATTCAATTACCTCGTATTTTCTCACCTTCCATGCCGGGTGTTGCTGTTTTCGCCACCAGCAGACATGGCACGGCTGACACTATATATATCCTTCAAGCGACGCATCTTGGTCATGACCATGGAAATCTGGGCTGCATTGTTTACCTCCAATCCCATAAGAATGGTGGAGGTACGGTTGCCCTTGTTGGCCTTGGCATTGACGGAGGATACATTGATCTTCATTTCTGCCGGTACAGCCAAGATGGTGGTCAGCACGCCGGCTGCATCGTTGCAGTTGATTTCGATTTCCACAGTATAGGTCTTGTCCAGACCCACATCCCAGTTTACATCAATGACCCTGGTAGTATCACCGTCATCAGACAGGACATTTGGACAATCTGCCCGATGGACAGATACGCCTCTGCCCTTGGTAATATAGCCCACAATAGGGTCCCCCGGAATAGGGTTGCAACACTTGGCCAGACGAACCAACATACCGGACTCGCCTTCTACCAAGATACCGTGGCTGGCCTTGCTCTTCTTGGTGCTGCGGTGCTGTTGCTGCTTGATGGTATCCAACATTTCCGTAACATCAGGAGGGGTAGCCGCCTTGATAGCCTTCTTGTGATGCTCGATAAGCTTGGCCATAACGCCGTTTACCGCAATGCCACCGTAGCCTACAGCTGCCAGCATATCTTCATCGCTGTTAATATTGAACCGGAGGCACACGGAATTCAGCCATTCATCCCTCAGGAGATCCTTTGGCTCATAGCCCAGACGCTTGGCTTCCTTCTCCAGGATATCCCGGCCCCGGACAATGTTTTCCTCCCGCTTTACCTTCTTGAACCAGGAACGGATCTTGGCTCTGGTCTCAGAGGCTGCCACGATGTTCAGCCAATCACGGCTTGGGCCGTTGTTTGCCTTGTTGGTAATGATGGATACCTGGTCGCCATTCTGTAGCTTGTACTCCAAAGGCACAATCTTACCATTGACCTTGGCACCAACGCAGTGATGGCCTACCTCCGTATGGATGCGGTAGGCAAAGTCAATTGGCACGGAACCCTTTGGCAGGTCGATAACATCGCCATTTGGGGTAAAGACAAATACCTCATCAGAGAAAATATCCATCTTCAAGGCTTCCAGATACTCGCTAGGATCGTTTACCTCATGCTGCAGGTTCATCATCTGCCGCAGCCAGGAAATCTTCTTCTCGTAGTCGTTGCCAGCACCAACGCTCTTGCCAGCCTCCTTGTACTTCCAGTGAGCAGCTACGCCGTACTCGGAAACCTTGTGCATGGCAAAGGTACGGATCTGGATTTCCAGAGGATATCCCCGAGTCATGACAGTGGTATGGAGAGACTGATAGCCGTTGGACTTTGGCATGGCAATATAGTCCTTGAAGCGGCCAGGGATAGGCTTCCACATGGCGTGGATAACACCTAGCACCGCATAGCAGTCCTTTACATTGTGCACCAACACCCGGACAGCGGACAGGTCAAAGATTTCGCTGATATCCTTATTGTCCCGCTTCATCTTCTTGTAGATGCTGTAAAAATGCTTGGCTCTACCACTGATTTCCGCTTTAATACCGCTGCGGATAAGCTTGGTATGGATCTGCAATATGGCATCTTCAATGAACCGCTGCCGCTCCTGGCGTTTCTGCTTTACCTTTTCCACCAAGTCATAATAAAACTCCGGCTCCAAGTATCTCAGGCACAAATCCTCTAGCTCCCATTTGATGTTGGAAATACCCAGACGATTGGCCAGTGGTGCATACACCTCGATGGTTTCCTTAGCAATACGCTTCTGCTTTTCTTCCTTCACAAATTTCAGGGTACGCATATTGTGGAGCCGGTCTGCCAGCTTAATCATGATTACCCGGATGTCCTTGGCCATAGCCAGGAAGAGCTTGCGGTAGTTCTCGGACTGCTGCTCCACCTTGGACTGGTATTTAATCTTGCCCAGCTTGGTAACGCCGTCAATCAGCATAGCCACCTCTGACCCGAATATATCCTCCATCTGACTCTGGGAGTAGGTGGTGTCCTCCACCACGTCATGCAAAAGAGCTGCTGTAATGGTTGTGGCATCAATCTGCAGCTCCGTCAGAATCTTGGCAACACAAAGAGGATGGATGATATAGTCCTCCCCAGAGGCCCTTTTCTGTCCTGCATGGGCTGCATTGGCCAGGTCATAGGCCTTCTGAATCAGGGGAATATCTGCATGAGGCTGGTATTTTAACACCGCCTCAATAACCTCCTCAATGGTAACCTCTGCCGTAGCGGAAGCCACCTCCGGGATAAAGATATCTACATTATTCTGACTTTTTTGCTCTGTCATATATGAACCACCACCAAATACTATCTATGTTTTACCTATGAGTATAACACATCCTCCCAAAGTCTGCACAAATTTATGTGCAAGATGCCTGGCTGCCTATTTTTCTCCATTAAGGCGGCAATAGGTTGGGGAATTTGCCAGCTCCATCTTTCCTGCTGCTGTATTCAGCTCCATATATTCAGCATCAACCTCCTGAAGGAAGCCCAGCTCCTTGAATACCTGAAGGGCATCAGCCATATTTTCCTCTGTGGCACAACAGCCCTGCAAGGTGGCTTCCATGGCAATCCAACTGCTATCGGAGGAAATTTTCTTTCCCTGTCGCTGCATGTTTAGCAGGAAGCTGTATACATTTTTCAAAAAGTCCCTATTGATGCTAATAGGGCGGATTTCCGGCACCGGCATGTCCAAGGATTTTACTGTGCACTGAAGCTTGCGAATATCCCGCCATTCGTTGATGCCTGCAGAATAAACCATATCAAAGGTGCCTCTAGACACCCTGCTCAGCATTTCCGGCATATTAAAACCAATGGCATCCACCAGCCTGCCCCGATCTGTCACGGAAAATTTCAGATGCCGGGCATCGCTGCCCTTTAGCTCTGCATTAGCTCCCCGCAGCCCCCGGCAGGCAAAGATAGGGCTTTCGTTGTTCATGCCACAAGGCTCCAGCATGGCAAGCTCCTCCACCATTTCCATGGTCATTTCCGCTGGAGAAATCTCCATATCAATATTGTAGCCCGGGATATAATCCCTGGCGTGCATTTGTCGCTGTGCCTCCTGGGTAAGGGCCTGACGAAGGTTGTCTATGTCCTCTGCCTTTACCGTTAGCCCCGCCGCCATGGCATGGCCTCCGAACTGCACCAGATGCTCCTGGCTGTTGGTCAATGCCTCAAAGAGGTTGTAGCCAGGGATGCTACGGCAGGAGCCTTTGCCAATGCCATCCTTCAGGCTGATAACCACCGTAGGCAGGTAGTATTTTTCCTGCAGGGCAGAGGCCACCAGTCCCAGCACACCATGGTGCCAATCCTCCCCCGCCACCACAATGACCTTGGCATTGTCCATGTCCATAGCAGCAAGCTGCTCCTCTGCCATTTCCTGAATCTGATTCTTTAGTTCTTTGCGGGTCTCGTTAAGGCTGTTGAGCTGGTCTGCTATCTCCTCTGCCAGCTCCTTTTTCTCTGCCAACAGCAGCTCCACGCTAAGGCGGGCACTTTTCAGACGGCCTGCCACATTGATGCGGGGCCCCAGGATAAATCCCACTGCCGTGCTGTCCACATTTTTCCCCATCAAGCCTGTAATATTCATCAGGGATTGTAGGCCTACGCAGCTAGTTTTAGACATACGTTTCAGCCCCTGTGAAACGATTTTACGATTTTCCCCTACTAATGGCACTGCATCTGCCACTGTACCTAGGGCCACTATTTCCAGCCATTTGTCCCTGTTTTCCTCCCCTTTCAGCTCCTGCCAAAGGGCCTGACACAGCTTGAAGGCTATGCCCACTCCGGCAAGCTCCGGACAAGGATAGACTGAATCGGAACGATGGGCATCTACCACCGCCACTGCCTCCGGCAATTCCTCACCTGGCAGATGGTGGTCTGTGACAATAATATCCATCTTCCCTGACATGGCCTTGATTTCATCTATTGATTTGATGCCGCAATCTACCGTAATCACCAGGCTGATGCCTTGGCTATAGAGCTGTTCCAAAGCTGGCAAATTCACGCCATAGCCTTCGCTGAAGCGATCCGGGATATAATAATCCGCCCAAGCTCCCAGCTCCTGTAGGTTCTTCAACATAATAGTAGTAGCGGTAATGCCGTCTGCATCATAGTCACCATATACAGCAATCTGCTCGTGATTTGCAATGGCCTGACAAATCCGCTTTACCGCCTTTGCCATATCCGGCAACATATAGGGATCATGGTAGGGGCTTTTTTCCGGATGCAGAAAGGCCTGGGCCTTTTCTGCCGTATCAATGCCCCTGTTTATCATAATGCCTGCCAGCAGCTGGGACACTCCCACCGCCGAAGCCAGGGCCGCCCCCCGCCGGGCATCATATTTTTTCACATTCCATAATTTTCGCATACTCAAACTTCTTCCTAAGACAATAAATTCTTCTAGGAAAACATATTCTATATAAATGTGCAAAATCCTGCTAGCTGAGATAAAAAAGCTGGAAATTATACC
>CAVFWX010000083.1:0-8694 GCA_963626225.1 Anaerotignum sp. | reverse complement strand
GGCAAAGATGTCAACAAAAGAAAGTGACCGCCCATAGTGCTCAAACAGTGGCGGTCATTTCTTTGATTTACCATTGATATGAGGGCTAACCGTCTATCGGCAGCACCTTTTTCTATTTCCATTGTATCACCTGGCTTGTCTAATGTCAATGAGAGAAAGTAATCAGCCCATAGCTAAGACAAACGGTTGTCCATAACAATTTGTATACAGAATATTTCTCTCTCACTGTCCGTTTCCATCTTGCAAAGCCTTCTCATTTAAATATAATATAAATATAGAAGTATTGTAAAAGAAATTCGTTATACCAATTATCAGTGCAATGGGAGAGATCTTCATGGACGACAAGGATTTTTCTATCATCATAAAACAAGCGAATCGTGCCATCCAGCAGGCGGAGGAAAACTACGAAAGGCTCCACCGCCTCATCAAGTCCGGCATGTGGAAGGTGTACTACGACAGCCAGTACCGCATTACCCATGTGGAATGGAGCAAGGAATTTCGTCAAATGCTGGGCTATAGCTCGGAAGAGGAATTTCCCAACAATATCATGTCCTGGAGCAGGCTGATGCACCCAGACGATCGCAGATATGCATTATATACAATCATGCCCTTCTTGAAGGATTTGGAGGGCAAAAGCAACTACGATGTGGAGTACCGCCTCATGACTAAGGATCGGGGCTATCGCTGGTTCCGTGCCATTGGCACCGTTACCCGCAGGGCAGACAACAGCCCTTATTGCTTCTGGGGCACCTTCTTTGACGTTACAGAAAAGCGGGTTCACAGGGAACTGGAGCGGGAGAAGGCCAGGGCACTGAGACAGCTCAGCGAAGCCCAGGAAGCCATAGAAATGCTTCACAGGTCCATTGGCTCCGGTGCTTGGTATTTTACCTACAATACAGCCAATGAGCTAATCAATGTGCGGTGGAGTTCGGCCTTTAGGCGGCTTTTGGGCTATGAGGACAAGGAGGATTTTATCGACTCCTCCGAATCACTGAGGCTAAGTGTTCACCCTGATGACCGGGAAATGGTAAATAGATGCTACAGGGCTGCTTTGGAGGATGGTACCGACCAGACCAAATGCGATGTAGAGTTTAGATGCCGCACCAAGGATCGGGGCTATCGCTGGTTCCGCAACACAGTATGCTTTGATAGGCGGCCAGATGGTTCTGTCAAGACCGCCTTTGGTATATTCATTGATATTGACGACAAAAAGAATGTGGACGATCAGCTTTGTGAGGCCTTGGACAGGGCAGAAAATGCCAACCGTGCCAAGACGGAGTTCCTCCGGCACATGAGCCATGATATCCGCACACCGCTAAACGGCATTACTGGACTTCTCGCCCTGGGGGATCTCCACCCGGAGGATACGGCACTTCTGGCAGAGGAACGGAAAAAGGCCAAGGTGGCTGTAAAATATCTTCTGTCCCTGGTAAACAATGTGCTGGATATCAGCAAACTGGAAGAAGGAAATCAAGCCAAAGAGGAATGTGCCTTTGACCTGGTAGCGCTTCTAAAGGAAGATGTAGAGGTCATCAAGGAGCAAATGCTGGACTTGAAGCTTGAGTACATATACGGTTCAGAGCACACCCATATAGAGCATCGGCATCTTATTGGCAACAAGTCCTACCTTAACCATATTCTGATGAATCTGGCCAGCAATGCGGTGAAGTTCAATAGAAAGAATGGCTCCGTCAAGATGTGTACCCAGGAGCTGTCCTGCGATGGGGATACAGTGGTATTTCAGTTTGTCTGTGCCGATACAGGCATTGGCATGAGCCAGGAATTCCAGAAGAAGATGTTTGAGCCTTTTGCCCAGGAGGGCAAGGTCACCTATACCAGCTACATGGGCTCTGGCCTGGGTTTGTCCTTTGTCAAGACTATGGTGGAGCAGCTAGGAGGTACACTGGAATGTGAGAGCCAGGAGGGAGTAGGCACTACCTTTACCGTTACCCTGCCCTTCAAGGTGGACAAGAGCTATGAGAAGCGTGCAGCCCAGGAAGCTGCAGCTGAGAAACTGCTAAAGGAAGCGGATATGACAGGACTGAAGGTTCTGGTAGTAGAGGACAACGACCTAAATAGGGAAATCGCCAATATGCTCCTCGGCTATGAAGGCGCAGAGGTGGAGGAGGCAGTAAACGGCCAGGAGGCAGTGGACAAATTCGCTGCTGCAGAGGATGGTCATTATGATATAGTTTTCATGGACATTATGATGCCGGTTATGAATGGTCTGGAAGCCGCCCGGCAGATAAGGGCATTAGACCGCCCTGATGCGAAAACTACCCTAATCATAGCCATGAGTGCCAATGCCTTTCAGGACGATGTAGAGCGTTGTCTGGAGGCAGGTATGGATGCTCACTGTGCCAAGCCTTTTGAAATCAGTAGGGTAAAAAAGACCATCTGGCAGCTGATGCAGGCAAGGTGATATACAGCCCTGCATGATTATGCTTGACTTTGCTCTTAATTATTCGTAAAATATAATGGTATGGTTGTGTAGAGTCACAGCCCCTGAATGATAATGATCGCCATGAAATGGCAGAATATTAAGTAGAGGAGGTGTGTTATTATCATTGAGATATTACTTGCAGCGATTGTTGCCCTGGCAGCAGGCGGAGCAGGTGGCTATATGATGCGCAAGCAGGCTGCGGAAAAGCAGATCGGCTCTGCAGAAGAAGAAGCCGCCCGTATCGTCAAGGCCGCTGAATCCAAGGGAGAGGCTGCAAAAAAGGAAAAATTGCTTGAAGCAAAGGAAGATGTACATCGTCTTCGTCAGGAATTAGATCGTGAAACCCGTGACCGCCGTAATGAACTGCAGCGTCAGGAGCGCCGTCTGGTATCCAAGGAAGAAAACCTGGACCGCAAGCTGGATTCCTTAGAGAAAAAGGAAGAAGGCATTGCCGCCAAGGAAGCCCGCCTGGACAAGACCCAGGCAGCCATCAATGAGCTTCACGAAAAGCAGAAGGTAGAGCTGGAGCGTATCTCCGGCCTGACTACCGAGGAAGCCAAGAATATGCTCCTTGCCGAGATCGAGGATGAGCTGAAGCACGAAAAGGCCATGAAGATCAAGGAGTACGAGCAGCAGACCAAGGACGAGGCTGAGAAGAAGGCCAGGGATATTATTTCCATGGCTATCCAGCGTTGTGCCGCAGACCATGTGGCTGAAACCACTGTATCTGTAGTGGCACTGCCAAACGATGAGATGAAGGGCCGCATTATTGGCCGTGAGGGACGCAACATCCGTGCCCTGGAGACCATGACCGGCATTGACCTGATTATTGATGATACCCCAGAGGCTGTTATCCTGTCAGGCTTTGATCCAGTTCGCCGTGAGGTGGCAAGGATTGCCCTGGAGAAGCTTATTGCTGACGGACGTATCCATCCTACCAGCATTGAGGAAATGGTGAAGAAGGCACGCCGTGAGGTAGATCAGCGTATCAAGGAAGCCGGAGAGCAGGCAACCTTTGATACTGGTGTTCATGGCCTCCACCCCGAGCTTATCAAGCTCCTGGGTCGCCTTAGATACCGTACTAGCTACGGCCAGAACGTGCTGAACCATTCCGTGGAGGTTTCCCATTTGGCAGGCATGATGGCTGCTGAGCTGGGTGTGGATGTAATGCTGGCCAAGCGTGCCGGACTGATCCACGATATTGGCAAGTCCATCGACAAGGAGTCCGAGGGTACCCATGTAACCATCGGTGCGGACATTGCCAAGAAATACCGTGAAAATAAGGATGTTATCAATGCAATCATGGCACATCACGGAGATGTGGAGCCAAATACCGTAGAGGCAGTCCTGGTGGCTGCAGCTGATGCCGTATCTGCTGCCCGTCCTGGTGCCCGCCGTGAGAGCCTGGAATCCTATCTGAAGCGTCTTACCAGACTTGAGGAGATTGCTGAGGGATTCCCTGGTGTAGAACGCTGCTTTGCTATTCAGGCAGGCAGGGAGATCCGTGTTATGGTAAAGCCTGACAAGGTTGATGATGCAGGGGCAATCACCCTGGCTCACGACATTGTCAAGAAGATTGAGAACGAGCTGGAGTATCCAGGTCAGATCAAGGCAACTATTATCCGTGAAACACGTGTAGTGGACTACGCAAAGTAATTAAAAACGAAAATTAAGGCCTGCTTGCAGGCTTGGATTTTAGGCTGTCGTCCTGGGACGGCAGCCTATTTCAATTTGAGGAGGGATATGATGAAAAAGGATAAGATGAAGGCTACTGCCAGCGAGGCTTCCATGGACGGAGTGCAGCTGGTGGCTTCCCTGTTGATGTGCTTTCCAGAAATGGGCAAGGTGACCCTGGATGCCAAGGAGGAGGGAATCTGGCTGGATTTTACCCTGCAAGAAAGTCCCTCAGAGGAGCTCATGACCCAGGCAGACAAGCTGCTGACAGACAGCCTCAGGCTCTACCATGAGCTGGAGGGTATTACTGGGGCCAGGGTGGCCTTTTTCTATGACAAGGGAGCACTGCATATCTTCCGTGACATCGGCAGCCTGACCCGCCAGGAAATCTCCATGATTGTCAGCCTGGTGCTAGACAGCTTCAATGCCCTGTTGCTGACAGATCCTGTCCGTTCCGTGGATGAGGATATGCTGTACAACCAGTCGGAAATGATCGACCATCGGATATTCTTCCTGCGGCAGTACCATATACCGGAAAATATGGTAGGCATCAGGGAAGATGGCAGGGTCATGGTATATTGAGAGGATTGACTAACAAATGAAGCTTTTGATTGTAGGCGACGTGGTGGGGCGAATTGGCCGCAAGGCCTTTGACCGCTATACCAGGGAGCTGAAGAAAAAATATGCTGTGGATCTGGTAATTGTCAACGGGGAAAATTCCGCCGGGGGCAAGGGCATCAGCCGCAAGTCCATGGATGAGCTACTGCGGGGCGGTGCAGATATCATTACCTCCGGCAACCATATCTGGGACAACAGGGAGGTTTATGGCTTTATTGACGATGAACCATATCTGGTGCGGCCTGCCAACTACCCAGAGGGAGCACCTGGCAAGGGCTGGTGCATCTACCCTCACCGCATGGCAAATGTTGCTGTTATCAATTTGTCCGGCAGGGCCTTTATGCCTGAGATGGACTGCCCATTCCAGAAGATAGAGGACATTCTGGCAGAAATCGGCAATGAGGCAGATATCTTCCTGCTGGATTTCCATGCGGAAACTACATCTGAGAAAATGGCCATGGGCTTTTATCTGGATGGCAGGGTGCAGGCAGTGGTAGGCACCCACACCCATATCCAGACCTCTGATGCCAGGATTTTGCCAAATGGCACCGGCTATATCACTGACCTGGGCATGGTAGGGCCTTGGAACTCCGTGCTGGGGGTAAAGCCAGAAATCATCATCAAGAAATTTACCACCTGCATGCCAGCACGGTTTGACCTGGCAGAGGGGCCTGCCGTGTACTCCGCTGTGGTAATGGATATTGACACATCCACCAAAAAGACAGTAGCTATCGAGAGAATCCTGATTACCGAATAAAAATATTTTCCCTTTAGGCAGGATTTTGCCATTTTGAAGCGAATATATACTTGGTAAAGATAAATTTAAAGATAAAATTTGCTCAATTGTGAGGTAGAACTGATGTCGAGCGACTTACATATGCATACCAACTGCTCTGACGGGCTCCTTAGCCCGGAGGAACTGGTGGCAGCAGCCAAACAGGCAGGACTAGGATATATTGCCATTACGGATCATGATACGGTGGACGGGATTTGCCAGCTCTATGAGCAGGGGCTTTATCCTGCCTCCGGCATAAAGATTATACCGGGCATTGAATTTAGTGCCCATCATCCAGAAAGCGAGATACATATTCTGGGCTACAATGTGGACATATACAACCGTGAGCTGAGGGATCGCCTCAATGATGTGGTGGAAGGCCGTTGGACCAGGTTTTCCAACATGGTGGAGAAGATCCAGGCCCTGGGCTACGATATTTCGGAGACTGATGTGCTGGAGATTGCTGACGGCAGCACTTCTATCAGCCGTTCCCATGTGGCACAGGCCATGGTGAAGAAGGGTTATTTTACCAGCGTGAAGGATGTCTTTGACCAGCTGCTGGTAAAGGGCAAGCCAGCCTATGTATCCCATTTCCGTCTGGAGCCTGGGGAGATTATCGACCTAATAAAGAACAGCGGCGGCACCCCGGTGCTGGCCCATCCAAAGCTGATTTACAACGATGAACTGGTGGAGGAGCTGCTTAAAAAAGGCATTGAGGGCATAGAGGCCATCTATCCCAAGCATGATGAGGAAGATACAGCCAGATACCTGGCCATGGCAGACAAATACAACCTGCTGGTAACAGGCGGCTCCGACTACCACGGCATAACGGGCCGCTGGCCGGAGCACATTGGGGAGTTCATCGTGGAGGATAAATACGCCCAGGAGCTGTACCGCCAGCCGGATTTGTAACGGCATAGGTTCTGGGAGAACCATAATTTTGACGAAAATGGAGGAGCTGGATCATGGAGGTTATTGCCTTAGTAGGCCCTAGCGGCACCGGAAAAAGCCATCGTGCCCTTCTGGTGGCCCATAACAATCAGGCAGATGCCATTATTGATGACGGCCTGCTGATAAAGGACGGCAAGATTATTGCAGGCAAATCTGCCAAAAGAGAACAGAACAAGGTGCTGGCAGTAAAGCGGGCTATCTTTGTGCTGCCTGGACATGCTGAGGAGGTAAGCAAGGCGATACAGGAGACCCAGCCCAACAAGATTCTCATACTGGGCACCTCAGAGAACATGGCAAAGAAAATCGCCAGGGCTCTGAAGCTGCCGGAGATTTCTCGCTTTGTCCACATTGAGGACATTGCCACGGAGTCGGAGATGGAGAAGGCCAGGTTCCACCGCCTGCGGGAGGGCAAGCATATTATCCCTGTGCCTACCATCGAACTTAAGCCTCATTTTTCCGGCTATTTGGTGGATCCAATCAACTCCCTGCTGAAGAAGCGGCGGGAAGATGGTAACAGGCGGCGACATTTAGGAGAAAAATCCATTGTGCGGCCTGTGTTCAGCTACTATGGCAAGCTTATTATTGACGACTGGGCACTAAAGGCCATTGTCCGGAAGCTGCTGGTGGACGGTGAAAATGTCACCAAGGTAGCAGATATCAAGATTGAGCATGTGTACAAGGGAGACGGGGAGACAGGCTTTGAGTCTGCCGGCATTGTCATTGGCTGCGATGTGGTCATTAGCTATGGCAAGCATATTCCTACCTTGGTGCAGAAGCTCCAGACCCAGGTTCGCAAGGACGTGGAGTACATGACCGGCATGGTGGTAAAGAAGGTCAACATCACCATTAAGGCACTGTTCGTGCAGCCCAAGAGATTCTAAGAAAAAAATCCTTCTCAGGGGAATGATTATGAAAGCTGTAATTCGTCCTGAAGCAGAAATGAAAGATACAAGCATTGAGTGGATTGGTAAAATTCCTTATAATTGGGCATTGAGAAAAATCAATAGCTTATTTGAAACTATTGGCAGTGGCACAACCCCAAATTCAAATGTTGATGAGTATTATGTAGGTATAATTAACTGGTTGCAATCAGGAGATATCAACGGAGCTATTGTAAAAAGCACAAAAAAGCATCTTTCAAATGAAATAGTATCAAATACTTCTGCGTTAACTGTTTATGAAGCTCCGTTTATAGCCATGGCAATGTATGGAGCTTCCATAGGTAATGTTGCGATTGTAGAGCTTGATGCGTGTACAAATCAGGCGTGTTGCGTATTATCAAAGCCGACAAAAGACATTGATATGAACTTTTTATTTTTGGGGCTTATGGCTGCTAAGGAAGAATTGATGTTATCTGCACGAGGCGGAGGACAACCTAATATTAGTCAAAATATAATAAAACAATTACGGATAGCTGTACCGTGTCTGCCAGAGCAACAAGCCATTGCCGATTATCTGGACAAAACCTGCACCCAGATTGATGAAATCATCACCGAAGCCAAGGCAAGCATTGAGGAATATAAGAAGCTCAAGCAGGCTGTGATTTTTGAAGCTGTGACAAAGGGGCTTGACAAAAATGCTGAGATGAAGGATTCTGGCTATGATTATATAGGCTACATTCCTAGCACATGGGAAATGTGCAGAATTAGACATTTAGGGACAGCACAGAATGGAATCAGTATTGGTGGAGATGCCTTTGGTTCTGGACATCCATTTGTAAGTTATGGTGATGTGTATAAAAATTACGCACTGCCTAAAACTGTTGATAAATTGGTTCAATCCTCGGAAGCAGATAGAAAGAGATATTCAGTTGAAAAAGGTGATTGGTTCTTCACAAGAACATCTGAAACTATTGAAGAAGTTGGCTTTTCGTGTGTATGTGAAGAAACTATTCCAGATGCTGTATTTGCTGGATTTTTAATCAGAGTACGCCCTTTTAACAACAAAATCTATACAGGCTTTGCGAAATATTATTTCAGAAGCAATCACCTAAGGACATTTTTTGTTAAAGAAATGAATTTAGTGACAAGAGCGAGTTTGTCACAAGGTCTTCTGAAAGATACACCGGTAGTTGTTCCACCATACGATGAACAAATTGAAATTGCAAATTATCTTGAAAATAGATGCGAGATTATTGATGGCATCATTAAAGATAAAGAATCGACAATAAGCGACCTTACCGCATACAAAAAATCCCTGATTTACGAAATGGTAACAGGCAAAAGAAGACTGG
>CAVFWX010000082.1:0-8760 GCA_963626225.1 Anaerotignum sp. | reverse complement strand
CAACTAACCAGTATTTGCTATCACTCATAGTCATTTTCTCCATAAAAAACTGTATTTAACCAGCGATTACATCGTATAACTCTTAACAAAATGTGCAAACATCTTATCGTTTAGCCTCAGTCTACCACAAACTACTGTTCATTGCAAGTTTTCATTTGTATGCTCCTCATGGTTCTATCGGTACTGATGGTGTATCATAATACCACTTGCAGACAAAATGCAGACATTTGAAAAAACAATCCCCATAGCACAAGGCTTTATACGCTTTTTCCAATGTATTATGTATACATATCTAAACAGGGCAAAAATAGCTTCTACTATATAGATTTTTGTATAGTGATGATATATAATGACAAGATATAAAGGAGAGATGTTTGTGCTTGAAGTTTGTATTTTTTCCATACTTTGGCTGATTATTGCCTGCTATTTTGTTTATTCGTTTCTTTCTCGAATCGTTTTTAATGATGCTGAGGATGATGAGGATTTCATCCAGGAGCTGTTTCGCCAAATTCAGGATATTCAGAGATTTGCTCCACCGGAGGCTATCTCCCGGGTGATGGTATTAGCAGATATACTGCTTTTAGCCTTTGACCTGATGGGTTTTTACCTAGCTTATGAATACGCTTATGTGGAGGTCAGCAGCATCTACTACCGCATCATGTTCTTCTTTGCCTGCTTCTGCATATTTATTACTGACCAGGGCCTGGCCCTGCGACAAAGCTTCCGGGTAGGAGCTGCCATGAAGAAGCTGGTGGACAAGCCACGGGTACTGGAACGCTGGCTCAGCATCAATGATACCAGCTTCAACACCCTGAGCATCCTGGGACGTATTACCAGGTTTACCATTGCCCTGCAGCTGTTTCTCTTTACTGTAGTGGCTCATGCCTGATTTACTTTGTTGTTCAGAAATTGTATAGTGCGGACAATTTCCTGTACATAGATTATTATTTTATTAGGAGGAATATATGAATCTCTCAATCAAAATTCTTATTTCACTGGTGCTGTCAGTAGTAGTAGGACTGATTGCCGGTGCTGAGAACCTGCCTTTCATAAAATGGTGGATCGCCCCTATTGGTACCATGTTCATCAACCTCATCAAGATGGTTATTGTACCAATCGTCTTTACTTCCCTGGTGGTAGGCATGACCAGCTTAGGTGATTTGAAGAAGCTGGGCCGCATCGGTGCCAAGACCGTATGTATTTATCTCTTTACTACTGCTATTGCTATTATGATAGGCTTTGCCGTAGCCGGCATTGGCCATCCTGGCGTTGGCCTTGAAATGGTTGCCGGTGATGCCGTAAAGGTAAAGGAAGCTCCTTCCATCATGCAGGTTCTTCTGGGCATGATTCCTACCAACCCTGTTGCTTCCATGGCCAAGGCTGACATCCTGCCTATTATTGTCTTTGCCCTCTTCGTAGGTGTAGGTATTCTCCAGGTTGGTGGCCAGAAGGGTCAGCTACTGATTGACTGGTTTGATGCAGCTGCTGAGGTTAGCTACAAGATCATCAACATGGTAATGCAGGTTGCCCCTATTGGCGTATTCTGCTTACTGTTGCCTGTTGTGGCGGAAAATGGCCCTAAGGTGCTGCTGCCACTGCTGTCCGTTATTGTCTGCATGGCCATCGGTAGCATTATCCACACTGTAGCTATTTACTCCTCCATGGCCCGTATCTGGGGCGGCATTTCCCCTATCAAGTTCTTCAAGGGCATGACCGAGGCAATGCTCATTGCCTTCACTACCTGCTCCTCTGCCGCTTCTTTGCCAATCAATATGAAAAACTGCCAGGAAAAACTGGGCTGTTCCCGTGAGGTTGCTTCCTTCGTACTGCCTCTGGGTGCTACCATCAACATGGATGGTACTGCCATCTACATGGGTATCTGCTCCCTGTTCATTGCTAATGTTTACGGCATTGACCTGACCACCGCCCAGATGGGCATGATCGTCCTCACCGGTACGCTGGCTTCCATCGGTACTGCTGGCGTGCCTGGTGCCGGCCTTATCATGCTGTCCATGGTATTGATGTCCGTAGGCCTGCCTATGGAGGGTCTTGCCCTGGTAGCCGGTATTGACCGTGTACTGGATATGTTCCGTACCACCGTCAACATCACCGGCGATGCCGCAGTAACCTGCGTCATCAACGAAACCGAAAAGAAGCACAACTAATATTTAGTGCATATAGCTGCTGTCTCACTGAGGCAGCAGTTTTTTATTGAGATTTATGCATGGCAGTGCCCTTGCAGGCACATGCCATGCCTTTTATCAACACGAAATACCTGGCTAATAAAAAAGTGCAGTGAAATTTACTATCACTGCACCTTCATACTCAAACAATTAAATTATTTGCGGCCTCGCTTATAGGCTTCTGCCAATAGCTGGATTGGATGATATACTACCTGCGGCATATTGTTCTGGATAATGCCATCGGTGATGTGCATCCGGCAGCTTGGACAGCTGGCACATACCAGATCTGCATTGGTTGCCTTGATATTCTGGCACTTGCGGTCATTAATCTGACGAGAAAGCTCATAGTGAGCCAGACAGAAGGAACCGCCGGAACCGCAGCATCTGTCGTGGTCCTTCATCTCCACGAACTTCACTCCAGGGATGGATTTCAGCACCTGACGTGGCTGCTCTGTTACCTTGATACCTCTTACCATATGGCATGGGTCATGCATGGTAACAACCTTGTCAATATGGCCCAGATTATCGGTACGATAGCCTGTTTCTACCAAGAACTGGCTGATTTCCCGTACCTTTTCGGAGATTTTCTTGGCTCTGGCCTGCCACTCAGGCTCCCCTTCCAACCATTTTGGATAATCTCTCAAGGCCTCTACACAGGAACCGCAGGCACCTACGATATAGTCTGCATTGCACTGCTCAAAAACTTCGATATTGTGCTTTGCCATGTCGTTGGCCATTTCAAATGCACCGGAAACATGTACCGGAGTGCCACAGCAGTGTTGCTTGCCAGGAATAACAACCTCATTGCCGTTTTCCTTCAGCACCTCAATAACAGCCTGTCCCATATCGGTATACATAAAGTTGATGGTACAGCCAGTAAAGAAAGCCACCCTTCTCTTGGCATTAGGAACCTTGATAACCTCAGGGTACTGGGCACGGAGAGGCTTGGAGGCCATAGGAGCCGTAGCACGGTTTGAATCCATGCCTGGAGCCGGCAGGCGGGACTTTACGGCGTTCTTGTTTGGCACTTCCTTGAAGGTAAGCCAACCAAACATGCCACCCATACGAAGCACGGTATTAAACAGTGGCCTGTTGCTCAGCAGGCTAAAGACAGTTTTCTTGATAGGATGCAGCCCCCGAGCCTTAATAGCCGCATGGCGGGCACGGAGAATCAGCTCATCAGCCTGTACACCGCATGGACAATTGGCAGAGCAGGTCTTGCAGTTGAGGCAGGCAGCCATAATGCTGTCAAATTCAGCACTAATAGGCAGCTTGCCGCTGAGAACAGCCTGCATCAGGGAAATCTTGCCCCGGGCTACAGAAAACTCTTTTCTGGTTTCACGATAAATAGGACATCCAGCCTGGCAGTTGCCGCATTTCATGCAGTTGGCCAGGGCATCATCCAAATCACGCAGCAGGGTACCATCGCTGTTGTTCATGGCCTCTGCAGTCAGCTTTTTCTCAGCCATAAATCAACACTCCCCCAATAATTTGCCTGGATTGAGAATAAGGTTTGGATCCAGGGCACGCTTGATAGCCTTCATGGCATTCATGCCTTCCTTGCCATGCTGCAGCTCCATCCAAGGCAGCTTGCCCAGACCAATGCCATGCTCTCCGGAGAGAGTGCCGCCCAGGGACAGTGCACCCTTGAAGATATCATCCATGGCCGCATGTACCCGCTTCATCTCCTCTTCATCTCGGAGATCGCACACGATGGTAGGATGCATATTGCCGTCACCAGCATGACCGAAGGTACCAATGGTAACATTATGCTCCTTGGAGGCTTTCTTCACGATATTCAAGAACTCAGGAATACGGCTTCTAGGAATGGTAGCATCTTCAACAAAGGTGGTAGGACGGAGCTTGGCCAAGCATGGCAGTGCCATACGGCGAGCAGTCCAGAGCTGTGCCTTGTGCTCGGCAGACTTAGCCAGGGTAACCTCCCTCGCGTTGTTTTCCTTTAGTACAGCCAATACCTTGTTCTTTTCATCCTCAACTACAATAGGGTTGCCGTCAACCTCAATCAGCAGGATGGCATCAGCATCTACAGGCAGTCCTACATGCATAAAATCCTCAACTGTGCGGATGGTGGCATTGTCCAAAATCTCCAGAGTAGCTGGGATGATCTTGGCGGCAATAATGCCGGATACAGCCTTACCTGCATCATCAATGGAATCAAATACAGCAATCATGCTCTTGGTGGCTTCTGGAGCAGGAACCAACTTCAAGAGAGCCTTGGTGACAATACCCAAAGTACCCTCAGAACCGGTAAAGAGCTTGGTCATATCATAGCCAGAAACATCCTTTACATTCTTGCCACCGGTATGGATAATATCGCCGTTGGCCAGTACAACTTCCAGTCCCTGGACATAATTCTTGGTAATGCCATACTTCAGCCCACGGAGACCACCGGAATTTTCCGCAATGGTGCCTCCCAGGCTGGCAGTCTTGACAGTGCCTGGATCAGGTGGGTAAATCAAGCCAAACTGGGCAATATGGTCATTGATGTCCTGTACAATAACGCCAACCTCTACCTCCGCAATCAGGTTTTCCAGATCCACGTCAATAATCTTGTCAAATCTAAGCATCAACAGCACAATGCCACCATCTAGCGGTGCAGTACCGGCAGACAGATTGGTGCCGGAGCCACGAGGATAAACAGGAATCTTATGCTCATTGGCATACTTCATAATCTCGGATACCTCCTGGGTATTACCAGGGGATACAACCACATCAGGCATATAGGAATGTCCTGGAGTGGCATCATAGGAATACTCATAGAGAGCCTCTGGGGAATGCAGCACGTGCTCCTTGCCGACGATGGCCTCCATGGCCGCAACTAACTGACCTTTTTCCATAGCAACTTCTCCTTTAATATATACTCACACATTACACGACAGGGATCCCTACATCCCCTATTGCCATTTCACTAACCCCTATATATCAGGTACCACCGTCATGCAGTGGCACCATAATGGCTATTTAAATATATGCCTTGGCCACCTCATCAATGCCCTCGGGATTTGCCTTGTGCCACTGGTCAAAATCCATGCCGCTATCAGCTACAGCCTGTCCTAGCTCCACTAGGAACTTTGGCACCTCTGTCTCGAAGATAACACCTACATCACGGCCGAATTTTTCTTTATCCTGGAGGGCACAGCCGTCAACAGTCAACAGCCAGGCAGACTGACGCTCCTTGACAGCTCCTCTAAAGCCAATAACTGCCAGCTGTGGCGTAGCACAGGAGCCTGGGCAGCCAGAAATGTGGATAGCCGGCAAAGCTCCATCAGGCAGGCCAGCCTCTCGCACAGCCTCAATGGACGCCTTTAGCACAGCCTGGGGGTCACGGACACCCTGCTGGCAGATGCTGCTGCCAATGCAGGCACAAGCCATCTCAAAAGTGCTCTTGGCACTGTCCTCTGCGGTCATATCAATAAACCTCTGAGCTTCCTCAGCCGTAAGGTTTACAATATAGGCTGTTTCCTCTAGTCCGATACGGATTTCCCCTGCCTCAATATCCTGCAGGGCATCGCTAACTTGACAGAATACCTCTGGATCCGGGCAGCCCCCCATTGGATGCCATACCACGCTATAAAGTCCAGCCTGCTTCTGTTCAACAGCTCTAGGATGTTCAAAAATGCTATTGCCAGTCTTGGTAATAGGCTCCTCATGGATTTCAAAGCTGAAATCATCAGTGCCCTCTACCTCGGCCAGCTTCTCCTGGAATGCCTTGACGTAGTTTTCTTTGCTTCCCAGAGTTTCCTGCATGTAGCGGCTTCTGGCCTTCATGCGGTTTTCGTAATTGCCATAAGTTCTAAAGAGCACCCACATAGCACGGATATATTTCAGGATGTCCTTTGGCTCCACAGCCTCTGCCACCTTGATGCCAATCATTGGATTCAGCCCCAGGCCACCGGCACTGTAAACATCAAACTTGCCATCAGGACGGGCAGCAAAGCCCAGATCTCGCATAGTGGCGTGGTTTTCGTTCCGTGGGGAGCTGGAAAAACCGATTTTATATTTTCGTGGCATTTTAGGAGCATTGATAAACTGCAACGCATATTTGCCCGCAGCCTCTGCATAAGGCAGTACATTGAAGTACTCATTCTTGTCCAGGCCTGAAAGAGGAGATGCTGTAACATTCCGCGGAAAATCACCACCAGCACCATGAGTAACAATATCCACCGCCAGCACATCTTCCATAATGTTGCACAGGGGCTCTAAATCCAGATTGTGAAGCTGGATGTTCTGGCAGGTGGTAAACTTCAGCTTGTTGATGCCATATTTGCGGATTTCCTGGGCAATAAGGGCCATCCTGTCCTTGGTCATGTGGCCACCAGGCATACGCAGGCGGAGCATAGCTTTCTTTGGGGCGTCGCCCTTCTGGGCACAAACGCCAAAACGTCCGGCAATGCCCTTAAATACCATCCGCTTGGTTTCGCCAGCAAAATACTTCTCTGCCTCAACGCGGAAATTCTTCATATCGTCCTTCCAGACATCTGCTGGAATCAATTTCATAAAAAACACCTCTTAAATACAACACACATAGAATTTGCCGTATAAATTTGTCATACAAATTTGTTATACAACTCATCCTATATCATTAACATATATTATTCGCTAAAAAACAAAAAATCCCTGCTAACACGGCAAGGATTTTTTTATTTTCTTTTAAGGAGCCTTGCTGTTGTATGTTACTAGTGGCTAAGTGCAGGGAGTTATACCCTAAGGAGACCATTAATGAACATCGGTGCTTAGCGACTCACGAGCCATGATTTATGCCAGTAGGACATAAATCATGCCCCTCGTGAGAGCTTAGCATCCGCTATGTTCATTTATGAGCGAGAGCGAGTCGACGTGGGTATACTCCCTGCACGAAGATTTACTTAGAACAGGTAGGCTCTTGCATCTTGTCATCATAGTCAAAGAGCCCATCATTTTTCTCTTCCAAGGCTTTTATCATGTGATATGTATATTCATTATAAGGAGTAGGTATGCCTAGTTCCTGTCCCATTTTCATAAGAGCACCGGAGAACATATCTATTTCCGTATGCCGCCCGGCATCCAAATCCTGCAGGGTAGAATACCTGGCGGCTGGCGGTACAGCACTGCCCTTGCCGGAGGATGTTGCCGCCTTGGAAATATCAATGCCCTTAACCTTAGCAATGGCCTCCAACTCTGCCTTTAGTCCCTTCTTGATAGCCTTCATATGCTGGCTGTCACGGTAGCAGCCTACTCCGACTCCCAAAATGGCCTGGGGCAGGTTGTTGCAGACATTCAGACGAAACTTGCTCCAGATTTCCTCCTGGATATACTCCGTGCTGCGGATGCGTACTCCAGTATCAGCAAATAAAGCCTTTACCGCCTCCACTCTTTCACTGTCAAAAGGAGCCTGGGCTTCCCCAAAGATAATACCAATGGTAGTCTCTGGAGCAAAGACAAAGCCCTCATCTTCCTTGTGAGAGGCTATTTTTATAAGGGAATACAGGATATGGGACTTGTCCACCTCTCCAGCAATGATTTCCTCACTGTCCACACCATTCATGAGGCTCATAACCGTGGTATTTTCTCCCACAATGGCCTTGATGTCCTCCAATGCTCCTGGCAGGGCACCGTATTTCAGGGCTACTACCAGCAGATCCACATTGTGGGCCTCCTGAGGACTCCACACCTCCGGATGATAGACTACATTATTTATCTTGCAGCCCTTCTCCAATCGCCGTGCCCGCTCTCCTTGGGCAATAACACCCAGCTTCACATCAGATTTATTGGCCAAGCCCCAGATAACATAGGAACCAACCGCCCCAGCTCCCAGAACAGCAACAGACCTAATCTCCATATCCATTCCCTCCATATCAGCAATAATAGGAAATTTCACCAAATCTAAACAGCTGTGGCATGATTGAAGCCGCCCTCCTGAGAAAATTCGATGATTAAATTCGCCGCTTTTTTTATAAAATCTACATATTTGTTAACTTCTTCAGCAGAATAACCTTTAACTTCCTCAATCCTATAGGAAGGCAAATAGCAGGTCATACTATGAAAACAATCCCTTTCATCTGGTGTTTCCACATACACCTTTACCTCCCCATTAGGAAGCATTTCAGAATGAACAATTTCAGTATCATCTTCTAATGTCATAAAAGGATAAATCATAATCAAGCCCTCCTTTATATATCCCATTCTACACAATTTATACAATTCTTGCAAGAAATATATGTAATGTATTTTTTCTCTTACTTTGTATGCAAGGAATATCCTTGCACGAAAAAAGGCATAGCATATGCCAATATTGACACTGCCATACCTAATGATAGACGAATAGCAACGAAACCCCACAAGAGATGTACCCTAAGGAGACCCTTTATCGACATCGGTGCTTAGCGATTCGTGAGCCTTGATAGCGGCCAGCTATCAAGCCCCTCACGAGAGCTTAGCACCCGCTATGTCGATATAGGAGCGAGAGCGAGTCGACGTGGGTACTCTCTTGTGGGTTATATCTACTTCTATTTTGCTCTATAGATTCCGTACATACATTGCTCTTATTGCATTCAGCACTGCCAGCACCATTACCCCT
>CAVFWX010000081.1:0-8855 GCA_963626225.1 Anaerotignum sp. | reverse complement strand
AAAAATAGCGAGAGCGTGCCTGCGAAAACACTGTCATACCCAATTAATTCTAGCTCTTACACCAGCTCGTAGCCAGCTTCCTCAATCACTGCCTTAAATTCCTCACGAGAAATCTCACGGCCTGCCTCTACAGTGGCAGTCTTTGCCTCCAGATTTACATCAACAGAGGTTACACCATCCATCTTGCTTAGTGCGTCGTTTACATGCTTCTGGCAATGCTTGCACATCATGCCCTCGATTTTCAATTCAGTTTTCATAACCAACTCATCCTTTCTCACTTCATCTATTTTTTGCTCCATGTCTCCATTACTGGCGACAGTATTGCCATGCTTGAATTTATATCCCTTCAGCCGCAAGGCATTCAACACCACGCAAACGCTGCTCATGCTCATAGCGGCAGAACCAATCATCGGTGACAGCTTTAGGCCGAAGCCTGGGTACAGCAATCCCGCTGCCAAAGGTATGCCGATAATATTGTATATAAATGCCCAGAAAAGGTTTTCCTTGATATTGCGGATTACCGCCCGGCTAAGGCCGATGGTATCCACTACATCCAAAAGATTGCTGCCCACCAGCACCACATCGGCACTTTCTAGGGCAATATCCGTACCGGCACCTATAGCGATGCCCACATCAGCCCGTGCCAAAGCCGGTGCATCATTGATGCCGTCGCCTACCATGGCTACCTTGTGTCCCTGCTCCTGGAGCCTGCGGATAACGCTTTCCTTGTCCTGGGGCAGTACCTGGGACACCACCTCTGTGATACCCAAACGGTTTGCCACTGCTCTAGCTGTGCGGTCATTATCCCCTGTCAGCATAATAACAGACAATCCCTGCTGCTGCAAGGCAGAAATAGCCTCACGGCTAGATGTCTTTTCCGTATCTGCTACAGCAAAAATCCCCAGAAGCTGAGCTTCATCCGCCAGCAACAAAACGGTTTTTCCCATATCAGAGAGTTCTTCTATTTTATCCTTATATTCACTGATATTTATACCCAAATCAGCCATATACTGGCTATTTCCTGCATAAACATTCCTGCCCTGAACAGAGCCACTGATTCCCCTGCCTGCTTCATTGGCAAAATCCTCCACCTCTCCAGCAGAAATTCCCTTGCCCTGGGCATATTCCAAAATAGCCCTTGCCAATGGATGCTGGCTGGCCTTTTCCAGAGATGCTGCCAGCATCAGCAGCTTAGATTCGTCACCAGCTAGACACAATACATCTGTTACTCTTGGCTTGCCCTCGGTAATGGTGCCGGTTTTGTCCAGCACCACCGTATCTATATGCTTGGCCTGCTCCAAGGCTTCACCAGACTTGATTAAAATTCCTTTTTCTGCCCCCTTGCCGGTACCGGTCATAATTGCTACAGGTGTGGCCAGTCCCAAGGCACATGGACAGGAAATTACCAATATAGAGATGCCGATGGAAAAAGCAAATTCTACACTTGCCCCCATAGCCAGCCAAATGCCTGCCGCAAAGACAGCAATAGCAATAACCGCCGGCACAAACACTCCCGCTACCTTGTCCGCAATCTTGGCAATAGGTGCCTTGCTGCTGCTGGCCTCATCTACCAGCCGGACAATCTGGCTAATGGTAGACTCCGCTCCCACCTTTTCCGCCCGAAAATGAATATAGCCATTCTGGTTGATAGTAGCCGAAACCACCTTGTCCCCTGGCTTTTTCACCACAGGGATGCTCTCACCGGTAATAGCTGATTCATCTATGGAAGTGTTGCCAGAAAGCACCACCCCATCAGCAGCAATAATGCCCCCAGGCTTCACCACCACTTCATCCCCAATAAGCAAATCTGCTGCCTGAATTTCCTTTTCCACCCCATCCCGCAGCACAATGGCAGTCTTTGGCATAAGCCCCATAAGCTTTTTCAGGGCTTCTCCAGTGCTGTTCTTGGCCCTGGCCTCCAGATATTTGCCCACGGTTATTAAGGTGACAATCATACCGGCAGATTCAAAGTAGAGATTTTCGCTGTACTCTGCCACCAAGTCCATATCCCCATGGCCCAGTCCCCAGCTCATGCGGAAAATGGCAAATATGCCAAAAACCACAGAAGCCGCCGAACCCATGCCTACCAAGCTGTCCATATTTGGCGAGCCATGAAACAGATTGCGAAAGCCATTGATAAAATACTTCCTATTCAGCAGCAAAATTGGTGTGGCAAGAAGCAGCTGGGCAAAGGCAAAGGTAATGGCGTTTTCCGGCCCATGGAATACCGCCTTAAAAGCAGGATGCACCGGTATGCCGAACCACTCCAGCAGCATGTGGTGCATGGCCACATACATGAGAGGAATCAAAAATACGATGGACCACACCAGCCGCTGCTTCATGGAAGCAGTTTCCTTGGCAAGGGCATCATCTTCCTGACAACCTGCTGTATTTCCTACCTCAGCCTTGGCAGCTCCCGGCAAGGAAGCTCCGTAGCCAGCATTTTCCACAGCAGCGATTATTCTGGCAGAATCCAGCTGATTTTCATCGTATGATACCTGCATGCTGTTGGTCAGCAAATTTACTACCGCCTCCTGGATGCCCGGCAGCTTATCCACCGCCTTTTGCACTCTGGCGGAACAGGCAGAACAGGTCATGCCTGTAACAATATACTTTTCCTTTTTCATAATAACCTCGTAGATAAATTGAAAATTGTTATCAACAGCTCAAATATAGCACCTTTAATGACATATGTCAATAACTCTTTAAAGATAATGTTGCCTAAAAATCCTACTTCTATTACAATTAAAGAAAGATATTTTCATCTGCGTCATATAAAAAAGAGGGGTTTATTATGCCTGAGTATGTTATAAAAATTTTCAAGCAGCTTTGCTCTGCTACCATTGACATTGTAGTGTTCAGCTTAGGATTTGTTTTTTGCATTGCCTCCCTAGGAGCCATCGTCATGAGCAACTATCCTGCCGCCGGTGCCCTGGGTGTCGGTGGATTGCTGATGTGTGTTTTCGGTTCTCGTAAACTTTGGCTTTCTTCTTGGCGAAAAAAACGCCAGGAACAGCAAAAGCTGGCCAATATCAGCCGCAGTACCCTAAGTGAAACAGCTTCCGCTCCAAGGATTTCCGATTTTGCCCAGGAAAGCTTTGACAAGGCTGTAGCCGACTACAATGCCATCAATGACATCATCCGCCATTTAGATGATAATGAGCTGATAGAGCAGCTAAAAAAAATGCAGTCTATTGCCCACAAGATGATTGGCTATCTACAGGAGCATCCGGAAAAGCTATCCCTGGCTGACCAATTTATCAATTATTATCAGGATAGGGCACTGTCCCTTTCCCGACAGTTCCAGGAATTTGAGGAAATGAATCTCAACTCCAAGGATGTGGCACGGCTGAAGGCAAAAATTAAAATCACCCTGTCCTCCTTTGATGAGGCCTACGAAGCTCAGTTCACCCGCATGGTCAGCGACAAAATCCTAGAGCTGGAGTCGGAGCTGCAGGTAGCACGGCAAATTATGTCCGATGCAGGCATCCACAATATCCCAGAAGCCACCAACCAGCCCAAAACAGATACCAATAGCCTCCATCAGATAGAAGATAATGCACCTGATAACTTCCGCATTGAGCGGCCTTTTGAGGCACTGGAGCAGGACAGTTCTCGAGGTAATCGACCAAGAGGCAGGTTTCAACATTAATTTTTACCAGAACGAATACAGGGCATGGAGCTTAGCATCCCCTAGGTCGAGTTATGAGCGAGAGCGGGTCGACGGGGGTACACTCCATGCAATATAATTATTCGCACACATTATAATTATAAAAGAGAGGATGAAATTTATGTCAGAAATAAATCTTGATGATTTGCTGGCCGCCAAGAAGCAGGAGGACGCAGCTGCTGCCCCTGCTCTGGATACCCAGCAGGAAATCCAGTCCGTAACTCAGCAGGTAGAAGCCCTTACCCCTGCCCAGCGGAAGCAGGTAGACGAAATCAAATCCAAAATTGACCTGATGAACTCCGGCTATGCCATTCAGTTTGGCTCCGTAGCCCAGAAAAACATGGCAGACTTCTCCGACAGCCTTCTTACCCAGGTCCGCACCAAGGACAGCGGTGCTGTTGGTGAGCTATTGACTGACCTTACCGGCAAAATCAACGAATTCAGCCGTCAGGAATCCGATAGCTTTGTGAAAAAAATCCCCCTGCTAGGCTCCTTGGTCAGCAAGGGAGAGAATATGATGAGCTCCTACGAAAAACTTTCCACCAAGGTAGAGAAAATTCAGTCCGAGCTGGAGAAAAATAAGACCACCATGATGAAGGATATTGTGCTCTTTGACAATCTCTACCAGAAAAATCTGGACTACTTCAAGGAGCTGGAGCTGTATATCCGTGCCGGGGAGGAAAAGCTGGAGGAGATGCGTACCCAGGTGCTGCCAAAGCTCCGCCAACAGGCTGCCAGCTCTGCCGACCCTATGGCAGGCCAGGTAGTCAGCGATTTTGAGGGCAATGTGGACCGCTTTGACAAGAAAATCCATGACCTGAAAATCAGCAAAACCATTGCCATCCAGACTGCCCCACAGCTGCGGCTGATTCAAAACAACGACAAGATTCTCGTTGAGAGGATTCAGAGTGCCATCTACAATGCCATTCCCCTCTGGAAAAACCAGATTGTCATTGCCCTGGGCCTGTCCCGCCAGCAGCAGGCACTACAGATGCAGCGTGCCGTTGCCGATACTACCAACGAGCTTTTACGCCGCAATGCGGAAATGCTGAAAACCAATACCCTGGAAACAGCCAAGGAAAACAACCGCAGCATCGTGGATATTGATACGGTAAAGAAGGTCAACGAGGATTTGGTTTCCACCATTGAGGAAACCCTAAAAATCCAGAAGGAAGGCCGTGCCGCCCGTCAGGAGGCAGAAAAGGAGCTTCTTGCCATAGAAAATCGCCTGAAGCAGACCCTGATGGACAATATGCACTCCTAAGCAAACCTAATTCCTTGCACAACAAAACCCCGCCGAGAAAGCGGGGTTCTTTTTCTTATGGAGCTGATAGCCAGAATCGAACTGGCGACCTTCGGGTTACGAATCCGATGCACTACCGACTGTGCTATATCAGCAGATTACCAACTAATTATAACCTCTATGCTATATAAAGTCAAATCAAGATTATTTGCCCTAGCCCTGCCTAGGTGTTATAATAGCAGGGCTGATAATAGCTATTAAAAATACTATAGAAAGCGAGGTGAGGCGGGTTTTCTCTGGAAAAAGCCAGAGAATACATCCGCAGACTAAATGATTTTTCTTGCAATGCTGATTCTTGGCATGGTGATTGGCTTCGTTGGTGCCGGTGGTGCTGGTGTTACCATCGCCCTGCTGGTAACTGTGTTCCATGTGCCTATGCATACTTCCCTAGCGGTGGCTCTGGCTGCCATGATTTTTACCACCCTGTCCGGTGCCTATAGCCACTTCAAAGAAGGAGAGGTTGTAGTAAAAACCGGTGCTGTCCTGGGTATCGGTGGTATGCTGGGTTCCTTTGCCGGTGCCAATATCTCCATGATGCTGGATGCGGAGCTGGTAAGGTATATGACCAGCTATATCATGCTGCTGTCCGCTGTATTGCTGTACCTGAAGGTATATCAGTCCGACTGGCTCAATTCCAAGTTCCACTTCCCTGACCATCTCCTGACAGGGAAAAAGCTCTATATCTACGGCCTCCTTGCCGGAACCATCAACGGCCTTATATCCGGAGCCTTCGGCATCGGTGCCGCCGCCTTTATCCAGCTTACCCTACTGATAATCTTCGGTGTGCCTCTTATCCAGTCCATCGGCACCTGTATGATGGTTATCCTGCCAATCTCCATTGCAGGAGGCTTCGGCTACCTCATCCAGGGCCAGCTGGATTTCAACATCTTCATCCAGACCCTGGCAGGGCAGTTCATTGGAGCTTACCTCGGTGCCAAACTCACCCACCTAGCCCCCCGCCCAGTACTCAAATTCTGCATCGTAGGCATGAGTACCATGGGGGGAGTAGTTCTCCTTTTCGGGGCATAATACATTTTTCTAGAGCCATGGCAGTGCCTTTGCTGTGATACACATGGTTCACGCACCTTGGCATGTACCATGCACAGGCATTTAATGAGCCTCGGTGCTTAGCGATTCAGAAATAAAAAATCCTTCCCGCCAACTGGGGAAGGATTTTTTATTTTCTGAGAGCTTAGCATCCGCTAGGCGAATTCATAGCGCGAGCGTGCCTGAAATGGTACTGCCAAGGTGCGTGAACCTCTTTTTCAACAAAAATTTACTGCATAATCCCATTGCACATCTCTACCAACTGCCACTTATTCTCCAACTGAGACTTCTCCAAAAACTCCTTTATCTCAGGCAGCTTGCCAAGATTTTCCGGATTCAGCCCTACCTGGCTGCCTTTTTGCAGATATGCCTGCAGCAGCTCGCCTGCCCGCTTGTATTTCCCCAGCCCTGCTACCGGCTCCTCCTGCAGTGAGTACCCTATGAGCCTGCCAGCCTGGTTCACCATTTCTCCATCTGCCTCCGGCAGCAAATCCGCCAGCTTTGTCCGCTTGATAATGGTCATGGCAGAATACTCCGGCATAATATTATTGTGCCAGCCCTCCTGCAGCAGCCAGTTGCGGATTTCTCCATTAGTAGCCTTTAGCATACTGATGGCATGGATTCTCCCCCAGCCCTGCAGCTTCTGTGCCAATTCAAAATACAGCTCATTGGCCTCCTCATAGCTACCCAAGGCAAAGAGGCAGAACAGGGTCAACTCCTCGCAGGCCGCCAAGGTCAGCAGCAATTCCTTCAGCTCCGGGCTAGGCTCCTGCTCCAGCATTTCCAAGATAGTCAGGCCGAACTTCACCGACTCCACATCCGGACTCTGCTGCAAAAGGGTCATGGCAAACTGCCCCAGCTTCTCCGGAGACAGATTCTCCGGATGGCTATATACCCACTCCTGAACCTTATCCATTACCGGCAACATTACGATGCCCTGAGCAAAATAAGTTATCAGGGCATTGGCTGCATCCTGAAACTTATCCTCCGATGCCAGCTTCATTGCCTGGGTCAGCATCTCAATATCTGTATTGCCTGCCGGCCCCATATAGTACCGAATAGTGCCATCAATGGCACCGTCGGCAAACTGCCTGCCATCCTGCATAGGCGGCCGCAGGACAAAATCCTCCGGCATAATCCCCTCTGCAGTAATGGCATTTTTAATACGGCTATAAATAGATTCCATTTCCTTTTCCCCTTTAGTCAAATTCCCTTATATAGCGGAAAATCCCCCCAGATTTTCCCATTTTATTTCTTCTTGATGCGGTAGCCAATATACAGTACCACCAACCATACAGGCAAAGCCCATACTGCCATCTGCATATCCGGAATCTGGGTCATCATAAAGATAAGGCCAGCCAGGAAAGCAAGGCAGAAATAATTCATCCATGGATAGAGCCAGGAATGAAAATGTGGGATAGCATGGCCAGTTTTCAGGCAATGCTGGCGGAACTTCATGTGGGTGACGGTAATGGACACCCAGTTAATAACAGCGGAGATAATAACCACCGCAAAGAGATACATAAATACCTGGCTTGGGAACAGGTAATTCATGATGACAATCAGGAAGGTAATGCCGGAGGAAATCAAGGTTCCCACCACTGGCACGCCACGGTCGGACAACTTGCGGAGAATTGCCGGAGCATCCCCCTTATCTGACAGACCATAAAGCATACGGGAATTGCTGTAGATGGCGGAGTTGTACACAGAAATAGCCGCAGACAGCACCACCAAATTCAGGATATGGGCAGCCGCCGGAATGCCTACATTGTCAAAAATCTGCACAAAAGGGCTTGCCTCCATGCCTACCTGGTTCCATGGCCACAGGCACATGAGAATAAACATGGTTCCTACATAGAAAATCAAAATTCTCCAAATAACCTGGTTGATAGCCTGGGGTATGGATTTGTCCGGATCCTCTGCCTCACCAGCAGTAATACCCAGAAGCTCAATGCCACCAAAGGAAAACATTACCACAACGCAGGCCATCATCAAGCCCCAGGCTCCATTTGGCATATAGCCCCCATGTGCCCAGAGATTGCTCATATTCTCAGGGAATCCCACAGGATTGGCGAAAATCAGATAAGCTCCCAGGATAATCATGCTGAGGATAGCTGCTACCTTGATAAGGGCCATCCAAAATTCCATTTCGCCATAGGCCTTTACATTGAAAAGGTTAATGGCGGTAATTGCCACCAGGCACACCAGGGCAGACAGCCACTGAGGCACATCCGGCAGCCAATAGTTTACATAGATGCCTACAGCTGTCAGCTCTGCCATACTTACCATGATATAACAGTACCAATAATTCCAGCCAGAGAGAAAGCCTGGGAAAGGCCCCCAATATTTGGTAGCATAGTAGCTAAAGGAGCCGGACACCGGCTCATCTACAGCCATTTCTCCCAGCATACGCATAATAAAGTAGATTACGATTCCACCAATGAGATAGGCCACCATAACAGATGGGCCTGTCAGGGAAATGGTGGAGGCAGAGCCGTAAAACAGGCCTGTACCGATAGCACTTCCCAGTGCCATCATCTGCAGGTGCCGATTCTTCAGCCCCCGCCTCAATTCCTTCTTTTCTTCCATAACATATTCCTCCAGGATGCACATATATTTTGCCCTATCTGTGGATTATCTACAGGAGTTATCCACAGATTGTGGGTAATTGTGCATAAAACAGTGAATAACTCTATATTTATCCCCCTGATACTGATGGGCATCTGTGGATAAACACAGGGTTATTGTTGATAATTATAGCACAATTTGATACTTTAACCAACTACATGATATAATATTTATATACTATGCAGTGGGAGTACCCTCGTCGACTCG
>CAVFWX010000080.1:0-8921 GCA_963626225.1 Anaerotignum sp. | reverse complement strand
TTGCAATGGCCGCAGTTAATAACGGATACCCCGGCAAAGCAGTCCAAATATTTTCTGCCTTCGCTGTCGTAGAGGTACTGCATCTCTCCCTTGACAAACTGCCGTGGCTCCTTGTAAAAATGAGCCAGACAAGGCATAATGTATTTTTTCTTTTTTTCCAGAATGGCCTCAGGGCCAATAGGCTTTTCAAAAGACATAATATAACTCTCCTATACCAAAAGATTAAAGTGAATTCTGGGACTGGCGGAAGCGGTACACCCCTACTCCCAGCTGCCGTGGGCCGCTGTGTTCCATAGTTTCCAATGCCTTGGCCTCCAAGAACTCCTCCCCAGCTGACAGCTTGTCCAATGCCTTTCTATAAGCGGCAACCAGCTGTCCCACCAGCTCAGGCTCATAATCCTTGGCCTCAATGCGGAAGGAAGCCACCCCGTTGAACTTGTCCAGATATGGATAATAGCAGAGATCCTTCACGAACATAATATGGGTTCTGCCAAACTGATCCATGCGAAGGGAATGAAGCCCCCCAACGGCATCCTTCAGGGCATAATGCTGCTCCATCAGCTCAGGGTTGGCCAGATGGTTGTATGGAACCTGCATGGAAACAAAATTGTGGTCGCAGATCATGGACTCATAGCTGCCATGAACCACTACTTCAATAGGCAGTGGGGATTTTTCCACCATTTCCTTCAGCTGTTCATAAGCCAGCTCAAAGGAGGCAGTGCCCATAACAACGCCGTTCTTCTTCAGGAAGGAGGCTGCCATGTGGTTGAAAAGGTTAAAGGAGAAATCCGCCTGTACTGGCAGCTTGGTGCACTCCTGAGCCAGCTTCAAAGAGCCAAGGTTGCTGACCATGATGCCATCTGGCTGCAATGCCTCCACAGCCTGAAGGAACTGCTCCAGCTCCCCACACTCCCGCCGCATAGTGGTACGAGGGGTATTTACCACAACCTTGACATTGTAGCTATGACCCAGCTCAATGGCCTTCTTGATATCTGCCAAGGTCCAAGGCTTCTTTGGCTTGAATACTTCCCCGGCAAGATAAATGGTATCGGCACCATTTTTGCAGGCTGCCTCTGCCCCTGCCAGATCTGCCACCTGAACGGACAATGTTCTATGGGTTGGATTTTCCTTGGCAATAGGCTCCTCATTTGAGAGAATGTCGTCCTGGAAGCCTGGTTCCTCTACTGCGTTGCTAAAGAACCTTGGCTCCCGAGTGCCGTCAAAGCCAATATCCTTGGCATCAGGCTGTCCCAGGGCAAAGGTGGTGGTAAAGTCCCTGGCACGGTTGTCGTAAAGGTCCTTCCAATCCTCCTCGTTAATGCTGTAGCCCATGGGATCCGCAATATAGGCATCAATGGCACGTCTGTAAGTGGCTACAATGCGGCGAACAAAATCTGCCGGACGCATACGTCCCTCAATCTTGAAGGAGAATACCCCAGCCTGAATCAGCTCCGGAATATTCCGATACATGCACATATCCTTCAGAGCCAGCTTGTAGTCCTGATGATCGTCCTTGTCTAAAACCTCACCGGTAGCTTCATTTACCAGCTTGTATGGCCAACGGCAAGGCTTCAGACAACGGCCCCTGTTACCGCTCTGACCAAAAAGGACGCCGGAGTGAATGCACTGGCCGCTTTCGGCAATGCACATATCACCATGCATGAAATACTCAATTTCCAGTCCGGTACGCTCCTTGAACAAGGACAGCTCCGACAGGGTCATTTCACGGCCTACCACAATGCGGGTAATGCCATATTCCTTCAGCTTCTTGATGGCGTGCTCATTGTGGGTGTTCATCATAACGGAGGTGTGGAGAGGAATATCAATGCCTAGCTCCTTGGTCAGCTCCAGCACGGCAAAATCCTGCACCAAGATGGCATCAGGACGGATTTCGTTGAGGTACAGCAGGTACTTCTTTAGAGGCTCCACCTCCTCCACGCTGATGAGGTTGTTCAAGGTAATATAGAGATGTACTCCATGGCTATGGGCATATTCGATGGCCTTTTTCAGCATCTCATCATCAAAATTGGTTTCCTTGTTGCGATGCATACGCATATTAAAATGCTTGCCACCCAGGTAAACAGCATCGGCACCTGCCTCTACAGCTGCCACCAGGGCATCCCAGTTTCCTGCAGGAGCCAGCAGCTCCACGGATTTGCGATTCAGTATCATCTCTAACATTACTCCTTTATTTTACAAATTGCACATTGTTTTTACGAACCTTGCCCAGTCCTTATGGATTCTGAGCCATAGCCCTTCCCCTTATTAGCTCATAGGCGGCCTGATAATCCAGGTTCTTGGCGGACTGAAGCCTTTTTATGCTCTCATATTCCGGATAGCATTTGACTATATCACCGTAGCGGCAAATTTTTGCCTGAAGCCTTATCCCCTCTAGCTCCACTGCAACAATCTTTCGCTCCATGGCAATACGCTCCATGGACTCATAGCGAATGCCAATACTGGTAGTATGCTGAAAAATCACCTTGGCCAGGTTTTCCCTGTCCGCTCCATGGCAAAGCACCGTCAGCAGATAGGCTGGGCGGTTCTTCTTCATGTAGATAGGCTGGAAGAAAACATCCAGTGCCCCGGCAGCCAGCAGTTTTTCCATGGCAAGGCCCAAGGCCTCCCCGCTGCTGTCGTCAATATTGGTTTCGATTTTTATAACAGGCTCGTTCTCAGAAATTTTCTGCCTTGCCTGATTCTCCTCCGACTCCACCAGCAAAAGCCTCAGATAGGTTGGTACCTCATATTCACGCTTGCCTGCTCCCATGCCGGAAGCCACAATCCTGTAGCTTTCTGGCAGCTTTTCTGCCGTGCGAATAGCTGCGGCTACCGCCGCTCCTGTTGGGGTAATAAGCTCCCCTTGTATGTCGCTGATACGAATATTCAGGTCATTATCCGCCACCACATGGGTTACGGCAGGCACCGGCACAGCCATAATGCCGTGCTGGCAGCGAATAGTGCCTGTTCCTTCAGTCAAAGTTCCTACCACCACATCGTCAATCTGCAAATCCTCCAGGCACACAGCAATGGTAACAATATCCACAATGGAGTCCACTGCCCCTACCTCATGAAAATGCACATGATCCACATCAGTGCCATGAGCCTTGGCCTCTGCCTGAGCCAGCACCTGGAAAATCTTTAGTGCCCTGCTGCGAGCCTTCTCGCTCATAGCTCCCTGTTGAAGAATCTCTCTTATCTCTCCCATGCCCCTGTGCTCATGGTGATGATGAATCTCGCCGTGATGATGGTGGCTGTGACCATGCTCTCCATGATGATGTTCATGTTCCCCGTGATGGTGATGATGTTCTTCCTCATGGCTGTGATGATGCTGGTGCTCATGCCCATGGCCGTGCAAATACTCCATATCATGGTCATGGTTTTCGTGGGCCTCGTCCAGCTCCACAATAAAGTCGCACATATCCAGTCCAGCCTTTTTCACTCTGGCCATTTCCACGTGAAATCCCTTTACTGGCAAGCTGCCTAGCACCTGCTGCACCTTGGCAAAATCCGCTCCCATATCCAGCAATGCTCCTGCCAGCATATCACCGCTGATGCCAAAGGGTGCCTCTATATACAATATTCTGCTCATACAAATCCTCTATCTAAAATTACACGTCCCGCCGCAATATGGCATAAGGCTCCACCGGCTGTTCCATACGGATTTTCACAATCTGCTGTGGGTGAGGTGCTACATCAATAGCCTCTCCCAGGTCATTGTACATTTCACCTAAAATCTGACGATACCCTGGCAGCTTAGGCTGGAAAATCTCTATTTCCTGTCCTTTTTTCATATTGTTCCGCTGCTCCACGGTGGCAAAGCCTGTTGCAGCGTCATAGTCCAGCACCAGTCCCACAAAATCCGAGGTCTGGGTATAGCTGGAGCTACCGTAAATCTGATCCTTTTCCGTTGGCCTGCCATAGTAGAAGCCTGTAGTATAAGCTCTATGGGAAACCTTGTCCAGCTCCTCAAGCCATTCCTGCTTTATCTGGAACTTCTCCGGAGATTCAAAATAGCTGTCAATGGCCTCACGATATGCCTTTACCACGCTGGCGGCATAGTGGACGCTTTTCATGCGGCCTTCGATTTTCAGGCTGTTGACGCCGCTCTGGATTACATCTGGCAAATATGGCAGCAGACACATATCCTTGGAATTAAAGATGTAGGTGCCCCGCTCATCCTCCATAACAGGGAAATACTGTCCCGGCCGCTTTTCTTCCACCAAGGCATAATTCCAACGGCATGGCTGGGCACAGCTGCCCCGATTGGCATCTCGTCCTGCCATATAATTGCTCATAAGGCATCTACCGGAATAGGAAATGCACATGGCTCCATGGACAAACATTTCCAGCTCCACCGAGCATTTTTCACGGATTTCATGGATTTCTGCCAAAGACATTTCCCGGGCCAAAACCACACGGCTGGCTCCCAAATCCGCCCAGGCATTCACCGCCGCCCAGTTGGTATTGTTGGCCTGGGTGCTGATATGCAGCTCCACATGAGGTGCATATTCCTTGGCCATGGTAAAGATGCCCAAATCCGCCACCAATATAGCATCTACCCTGATGCTGTCCAAAAAGGCCAGATACTCCGGCAGCTTGGCAATATCGCTGTTATGAGGGAAGATATTTACGGTCACATAAACCTTCTTGCCCAAGTTATGGGCAAACTTTACCGCCTCTGCCAGTTCCTCCTGGGAGAAATTTCCTCCAAAGGCTCTCAGGCCAAATGCCTTGCCCCCTAGGTACACTGCATCTGCACCATAAAGCAGGGCCATTTTCATTTTTTCCATATTTCCTGCCGGAGCCAGAAGCTCAGGTTTCATCATATATTCTTCCTCCAACTTACTGCCAGGCCGTCCCCGTTTTCAAAAATTTCCGTCTGAAATTCCTGGCTGTTTTCCACCAAGTCAATATATTCCCGCAGCCTTTTCACGATAGTCCTAAAGCGGCGTGGTGCCTCCACACCACCACGGACATAGCCCCGGAACAGCACATTGTCCGCAATAATCACGGCATTATCCGCCAGCATGGGATATACCTTGCGAAAATAATCCGGATACTGGCCCTTGGCGGCATCAATAAACACCAAATCAAATTTTCCCTGAAGCTGCAGCAAATTCTCCCCTGCATCACCAGTCATAATCGTGATCTTGTCCTTATAGGGGCTGCGGTCAATAAAGTCTCTGGCCTCTGCTGCCCGTTCCTCACTAAGCTCCAAGGTGGTAATCTCCACGTCGTCGGCAGAATTATCTGCAATATACAATGTAGAATAGCCAATGGCTGTGCCGATTTCCAACACCCTATGGGCCTTGGCTGCCTTTACCGTTTCCACCAGAACCTTCAGCCCGTTGATATTTATAATAGGCACATGGTTTGCTTCACCATAAGCCTTCATTTCCGCCAGCAAATCTGCCAGCGACTGATTCTCTGTCATGCAAATCTTCCTTTATCGCACCTGATCCGTTAGTGCCAGATGCTCATCATAAGTATAGCCATAGTGGTTGTGTCCCTGCCGGTCTGCCACAAAATACAGATAATCCGTATCAGCAGGCTGCAACACCGCCTCCAAGGAGGCCAATCCCGGACTGGCAATAGGCCCCGGCGGCAGGCCATAGTTCTGATAGGTATTATAAGGCGACTCTATTTCCGTATCGCTATAGCTCAAATCCTCCTTGGCCTCAGCCAGAAGATACTGAATGGTAGTATCAGTTTGCAAAGGCATGCCTATCTCCATTCGCTTGAAAAAAACCTGGGCAATAATAGGCCTGTCCTCCGGGAACCGTGCCTCCTTTTCCACTAAGGAAGCCATAGTTACCAGCTCATAAATGGATAGATTTTTCTCTGCCGCCTGCTGTCGCATTTCCTCTGTCAGCTTCTTGTCAAACTCATCTGCCATTCGCTGCATAATATCCTGAGCAGTGGCATCCGTGGCAAATTCATAGGTATCAGGAAACAAAAATCCCTCAATCCTATAGTCAGCCTCCGGCACTTCCTCTATATATTCGTATGGAGCAAAGGTCTTGGCCTCAGCCAGAAATTCTTCCTCATCCACCAGGCCAGCCTGGGAGAGCAGCTTTGCCACCTCCCGAACGCTAAGGCCCTCTGGAATGGTAATCCGAGTAGCGGTGGAATGGCCGTTTAAGAGAATCCCCAAGGCATCTCCCGGGGACATATTCCGTTCCATCTCAAAGGTGCCAGCCTGAAATTTGCTGTCTGCACCGTTGAGCTTCACAGCCAGCCAGAATTTAGTCGGGGAATCCACTACGCCATTTTCTGCAAGAAGCTCTCCAATCTGGCTGGAGCCCATGCCTGGAGTTATCCGCACCAGCACCCGGTCATCACCCTGGGCTGCTGCCATATCTGTTACAGCATAGCTGGTTTTCAGGATGCCAAAGGCAGCCAATAACACCACCAGGCACAGGCCAGCCACCGCCATGGCAATATGCTTTTTATTTTTTACCTTTTCTCCCGGCTGTTCCTCAGACTGACAAAAAAAGAATTCCTGCCACTTTTCCTTCAGCTTTTCCTTGTATTCCTCTATAGCCATGTATTACCTCGTGCCTCATATAATCCTTTTCATCACTATATAATAGTATAGCACAGATACGTCAATCATCAAATAGGATTTACTTTGGCAAATTTCCCTGCTGCTGATTTTCTCGGATATCCTCCACCGCCCGGGCCATATTGTACATGGTGGCCTCAATAGGAGTTATTTCCTTTGTGGTGGTTGTATTTACAGAAGAAGTCACCGGTTCCCCTGATGTGGTATAAAAACTGGTCTCCGTAGCTATCCTAAAGAGATTTGGATTGTTTTTATCCACCGTCCCAGTGATATTCACCTGGGCAATGTATTCACAGCCATATTGCTCTGCCTCCTGACAGGCAGTAAATAATGTATCTACGTCACTTTTGGCAGCTACGGCATTTTCATCCACATGAATCCGTTGGAAATTATCCATAAGCATATCTCCGGCTACCACCTGCATATATGCCATGTCATTATAAATGTCCTCCGGCATATCCATCTGGATAGGGGCAATGTACACCCTGCCCTTGTCATACTGCTGGTTCCACATTGGAGCTGATGCCATATCATCTATTGGCTCCGGCTTGTTGGCTGCCAGCTGCTGAAGGGTAAGATTTCCTCCTAGGACTTCATCGTAATAGCCCCGTATGGCTGCATCCAGATAGCCTTCTATAGCATGGTTGTGCTTATGGGAGTTTTCGTTTTTCTGCCATTTGTATTCCGTGCCAAAATGCACATAGCCAGACTTCAGTGCCTGCAAAGCATTTTTTACCATATCACCGCTCATGGTGTAACGGCTCAAATCAAGGCGGTAGCCGTATTCCTCAGCAAAAGCGGTATTGCCTACGCTTGGTGCCCCAAAGGTAATGATGCTAATGTGGTCAGGATTTACCCCAAGAGAAACCAGCCTGGCTGCCAGCAAGGTAGCTACTGCTCCTCCCAGACTGTGGCCTGTGAGATACAAATGCTCGTTGCTACCCTCTGCCAGCTCCTTCAGGGCATCTGCCCCCATTTTGCCGTCTTTGCCTGGTGTGAAAAATGCCGTCATGGTGTAGTCATTAAAGCCTCTGTGCACCATAGGTGACTCGGAATCCACCTTCTCCACGTCTGCATACTGTCGAAACTCCTCTGGAGTATTGCCACCAAAAAGCACCTTGCTGAATCGGAGGTCTACCTCTACGTCCTTCATCTTTTCTGTGCCAGGGATAACCACCAATGTTTCCCTTGTTCCAGGCTCCACATTGGTGTTTACCAGGGTGTAAAAATTAGTATCAGCTCTTTTGTCCGCATTCTTGTAGTTTTCAAAATGCCAGCCAAGCCTGTCCATCCTGTCGCGGATGGCTTCATTCATGTCCGTGCTGTACACCGCCATATCTGCCAAGGCACAAACATAAGCCATCCATGCCTGCTCCGCTGATGAGCGAGGCTGGGCAAAGGCTGTAGAGGCCATCACCAGCAGCATACACAATATTGTCATTATCTTTTTTAGCATATTCTCCCCCTTAAATACAAATAAATTGCTATATAATATTATAACCCCTGCATTGGACAAAGTAAAATGCTCTTGCATTTCTGCCTTGACTAATGGGGGCAAAAGAAATATATTTAGCTTGAAGTTATACTAAAATGCTGGAAGGAGTGATTTAATGAATGTTGAGACTTTGCAAGGCCTGTTGATTCCTTTTCTGGGAACTACCTTAGGGGCCTGCTGTGTATTTTTTATGAAAAAGGAGCTGCCCCAGCTGGTGCAGCGAAGTCTGACAGGCTTTGCCGCCGGAGTCATGGTGGCAGCCTCTATCTGGAGCCTGCTGATACCTGCCATGGAGCAGGCAGCAGATATGGAAAGACTAGCCTTTGTGCCAGCTGTTGTTGGCTTCTGGCTAGGCATTCTTTTCCTCCTGCTGCTGGACCATATAACCCCACATCTTCACATGAACAGTGAGGAGCAGGAGGGGCCAAAGTGCTCCTTTTCCAAGACCCTGATGCTGGTCTTTGCCGTAATTCTCCACAATATCCCTGAAGGTATGGCAGTGGGTGTAGTCTATGCCAGCTGGCAGGCAGGCATAGCGGAAATCAGCCTGGCCTCAGCCCTGGCACTATCTCTGGGTATCGCCATCCAGAACTTTCCAGAGGGAGCCATTGTATCCATGCCGTTAAAATCTACCGGTGTCAGCACCCTGAAATCCTTTGGCTGGGGCGTATTCTCCGGAGCAGTAGAGCCAGTTGCCGCCCTGGCTACCATAGCCTTCTCCGGCTTCATCATCCCAGTCCTGCCATACCTCTTGAGCTTCGCTGCCGGAGCCATGCTCTATGTGGTGGTAGAAGAACTCATCCCCGAAATGTCAGCAGGCAAGCACTCCGACATGGGCACCATCATGTTCGCCGTGGG
>CAVFWX010000079.1:0-9013 GCA_963626225.1 Anaerotignum sp. | reverse complement strand
GTTATCAATTTGTTATCAAAAGACTTCTTGAAGTGCCACAAACCCGCATAAATACTGGCTTCTTCAAGCATTTCAAATTATTCAAACTCAATGGTAGCTGGTGGCTTGCCGGTGCAATCATACATTACACGGTTTACCCCCTTTACCTCGTTGACAATACGGCTGGTAACAGTCTGCAGCACCTCCCATGGCAGCTGGGCACTTTCCGCTGTCATAAAGTCGCTGGTCATTACAGCCCGCAGGGCAATAGCATAGTCATAGGTACGGAAATCACCCATAACGCCTACGGAGCGCATATTGGTCAGGGCTGCAAAATACTGTCCCAGGTTCTTGTCTGCTCCTGCCTTGGCTACCTCTTCACGGTAGATGGCATCAGCCTCCTGAACGATCTTTACCTTCTCAGCAGTAACCTCGCCGATAATGCGGATGCCAAGGCCTGGGCCAGGGAACGGCTGGCGGTTTACCAGATACTCAGGAATCTCCAGCTCACGGCCGGCCTTGCGAACCTCGTCCTTAAAGAGCAAACGCAGTGGCTCCACGATTTCCTTGAAGTCCACATAATCAGGCAAACCACCTACATTGTGATGGGACTTGATAACAGCAGACTTGCCCAGGCCGCTTTCGATAACGTCCGGATAAATGGTACCCTGTACCAGGAAGTCCACCGCACCGATCTTCTTTGCCTCTTCCTCAAATACCCGGATAAACTCCTCGCCGATGATCTTCCGCTTCTGCTCCGGCTCTGTTACCCCCTTCAGCTTCTCATAGAAGCGCTCCTGGGCATTGACACGGATAAAGTTCAAATCATAAGGGCCTTCTTGGCCAAATACAGCCTCAACCTGATCTCCCTCATCCTTGCGGAGCAGGCCGTGGTCAACAAATACACAGGTCAGCTGCTTGCCAATAGCCTTTGACATGAGGACAGCTGCCACGGAGGAATCCACGCCACCAGACAAAGCACAAAGAGCCTTGCCGTTGCCGATTTTTTCCTTCAGCTGCTGTACGGTAGACTCCACAAAGGAATCCATCCGCCAATCTCCCTGACAATGACATACATTGTACACGAAATTGCTCAGCATCTTGGTGCCCTCTACAGTATGGAGCACCTCTGGATGGAACTGGACAGCATACAGACCATGGGCTGCATTTTCCATGGCAGCTACAGGACATACCGGAGTGCTGGCTGTTACGCTAAAGCCCTCAGGAGCCTGAGCGATGTAGTCAGTATGGCTCATCCAGCAGATGGTCTTGGCAGATACCCCCTCAAAAAGCTGGGAATCCCTGCCTACAATCTCCACCTCAGTCTTGCCGTACTCGCTGACAGGAGCGGTCTCCACCTTGCCACCCAAAAGATGGGCCATCAGCTGGGAACCATAGCAAATGCCCAGTACCGGTACTCCCAGCTGGAAAATCTCTGTGCTGATAGTAGCGGATTCTGGAGTATATACGCTGTTAGGGCCACCGGTAAAGATAATGCCCTTCAAATTCTTCATGGCCTTGATTTTCTCCAAATCCAAGGTATTTGGATGCACCTCGCAGTATACATTGCACTCACGTACACGGCGGGCAATCAGCTGGTTGTACTGGCCACCAAAATCCAGGACGATAATCATTTCGTTAGTCACTGTTCCTGTTCCTCCTCACGGGTTCTTCTTACTATTAATAGGAATATTATACCCCCTATGCCCCTTAATGGCAAATGAAACTTCATTCTTCCTCTACCTAGGTTTCGATGCAATAGATATATGATTGCAGGCACAAGAGCCCAGGGAGTTGTACCCTAAGGAGACCCTTTATCGACATCGGTGCTTAGCGATTTGCGAGCCATGATAGCGACCAGCTATCATGCCCCTCGCAAGAGCTTAGCATCCGCTATGTCGATATAGGAGCGAGAGCGAGTCGACGTGGGTACACTCCCTGGGCTCGCCCACATAGCTCATAACTCTACTCCTCTTCCCAGCTCAGCAGCAAATCCTCCACTACATTGCGAGCTACATCGTACCCGAACCCCTTCATGCACAGGTGCTGATACATCTTCCCCTTATCAGATCCTGGCTTGAACTTTCTAGCTGCCACCTTATATGCCACCTCATACTCCCTGGCATCAGTGTCCTCCGGGATGCAATCCTCTATCATATCCCTTGCATAGCCCTTCTGCTGGAGCTTGGCCACGATTTGCCGCAGGCTGTAGCTACTGGCAGTATAGAGATTCTCAAACCTGCGGCGGCAGCCCTCCTCCTCCTGTAGAAAATGCTTGTCCTGAAGCCACTGTATGGTTTCCTCTATTTCTTCCTCACCATATTCCTTTTGCTTCAGCTTCTCAGACAAACGGCGGATGCTCTGGTCACTGCGGGACAGGAAATCCACTGCCTTGGCCTTGCAGGATGGCCTAGGTTTCTTAGCAAAGGTCATTATTCATCAGCCTTTCCCTTTTTGGCTGGGGCATTTAGTTTCTGGATAACATCCTGGTCCTTCAGCATTTCATAGAGCTTGGTTTCAATTTCCGCCATAAGCTCAGGCTGGTTCCGCAGGATTTCCTTTACAGTGTCCTTGCCCTGACCCAGACGGTTGCCATTGTAGGAATACCATGAACCGCTCTTGTTAAGGATTTCCAGATCTGCTGCAATATCAATAAGGCTGCTTTCCTTGGAAACCCCCTCGCCGTACATAATATCAAACTCCGCTACCTTAAATGGCGGAGCTACCTTGTTCTTTACCACCTTTACCCTGGTTCTGTTGCCTAGGATATTGGTTCCCTGCTTTACCACGTCAAACTTCCGCACATCCAGGCGGACAGAGGAATAGAACTTCAGCGCACGGCCGCCGGTGGTAGTCTCAGGGTTGCCATACATGGTGCCTACCTTTTCACGAATCTGGTTGATAAAGATAGCCGTGGTCTGGGACTTGCTGATGATACCTGTCAGCTTACGCATAGCCTGGCTCATAAGGCGGGCCAACAGGCCTACATGAGCATCACCCATTTCCCCTTCGATTTCCGCCTTTGGTACCAAGGCAGCTACAGAGTCCACTACAATGATATCAATGGCACCACTCCGCACCAAGGCCTCAACTATTTCCAGAGCCTGCTCACCAGTGTCCGGCTGGGAAATCAACAGGTTGTCAATATCCACTCCCAAACTCTTGGCATAAACAGGATCCAAGGCATGCTCTGCATCAATAAATGCCGCAATGCCACCCTGACGCTGTGCCTCTGCAATCATGTGCAGGGTAACAGTAGTCTTACCAGAGGACTCAGGGCCATAAATCTCAATAATACGGCCTCTTGGTATGCCTCCTACTCCCAAGGCAATATCCAGTGGCAAAATACCTGTGGAAATAACCTCCACATTCATATTGGCAGCCGCATCCCCTAGCCGCATAATAGCTCCCTTGCCATAATCCTTCTCAATCTGCTTCATGGCATTTTTCAGGGATTCTTCTTTTTCCTTTTCCATATCATCAAATCTCCTTAATTCAAAATTCTTGCTACATACATTATAACAAACGAAAGTTTTTTACACAAGCAAAATTTGTAGAATTTTTATATCCCTGTTCTATTATATATATAATAGGGTAAGATAAAATTCTCAAAAAAATCACCTAATCAACAGACAAATCCGTCAACTAGGTGATTCATGAATTTTATGTAATTACCCTCTTAGCTTCCGCTTTTCTGGTGCCAAAATGCGGGCACTGTTCAGCACTACAGCAAGGGTTGCTGTGTTGTGTATAATGGCTGCCCACAACGGGGTGATGACACCCAGGGCACCCATGAGCATGGCTGCGGAGTTTACGGTAATGGTGGCCATGAAGTTCTGATGTATCAGCCCCATGGTTCTGCGGCCCAGCTGCTGTGCCTCAATGAGGCGGCTAGGATCCTCGGAGCGGATGGTGACAGCAGAGGATTCTGCGGCAAGATCTGTCTGGCGACTGCCAAGGGTAACGCCTACATGGGCAAAGGCCAGGGCCGGTGCATCGTTGATACCATCGCCTACCATCATAACTGTGCCACGCTTCTTCAGCTTCATGACATAGTTTGCCTTGTCCTCAGGCAGCACCTCTGCATGGAAGGAGTCAATATCCATTTCCTGGGCTACCTTGGCTGCTACAGCCTTGGAGTCACCTGTCAGCATGACGATTTCATCCACACCGTAGCGACGCATCTGATTCAAGGTCTTTTTCATCAGCGGACGGATTGGATCCTTGATGCCGATAACACCCATAAGCTTGCCATTGCAGGACACATAGATATAGCCCATGGTGAGATCTTCCAATACGAACTGTTCCAGCCCGGTAACGCCGCTTTCGATCATGAACTTGGCACTGCCTACAAGCACATCGCCCCCTTCGTAGTCCTCAAAGGCAGGCACAACAGCACTCATGCCCCGAGCCACTACGGTCTTGGAGGTCTTATGCTGCGGTACGGTCCAGCTATGCTCCTTCACGTACTTGTGAATGGCTACAGCCAGAGGATGTACTGAATGTTGTTCTGCAGAAGCAGCCAGAAGCAGCATTTCCTTTTCCTCTACACCGTTGGCGGTATAAATCTTTGCCACCTGTGGCACGCCTACGGTAATGGTACCGGTCTTGTCCAGCACTACGGTATCAGTTTCGGCAAGAGCCTCAATGTAGTTGCCCCCCTTGACCAAAATGCCCTTCTTGGCAGCTGCACCGATGGCAGCGGAAATAGCCGTAGCAGTGGAAAGTTTCAGTCCGCAGGAGAAGTCAATGAACAACAGGTTCAGCACCCGCTGCCAATCCCTGGTGGCACCATAGACAATAGCCGCACCCAAGAAGGAGATTGGCACCAGCAGATTTGCCATACTATCGGCAAAATTCTGTACCGGAGCACGGCGTGTCTGTGCTTCCTCTACTAGATGGACGATATGGGCAAGAGAAGTGTCCTTGCCTACTTTCTCAACCAAAATCTCGATTTCACCAGCTTCAACTACGCTGCCGGCATAGACAGGCAGGCCTTTCCGCTTCATAGCAGGAGCAGACTCACCGGTGATGGAGGCCTGATTTACGGCAGCAGTGCCATCTACAACACGGCCGTCAATACAGATTTTCTCACCGGTATGGGCGGCAATAATGTCCCCCACCTTCAGCTCCTGAACAGGTACCTTACGCTCTACCCCATTGTCCACCAACCATACATAAGGCTGGTTCAGATCCAGCAGTCCGGAAATATGGCTGCGAGCCTTTTCGGCGGCATAGCTGGTGAGCATCTCAGCACCGTTGGACAGGGCCAGGAGGCTCAGGCTGGATTCAGGCTTTCCTGCCAATACAGAGGCAATAACGGCGGTAGCAGTCAGAGTATCTGCATTTGGACGGTTGTCCCTTACCAAGCCTGTTACGCCGTTCTTGATAAAGTTGCGGGCAATATAGAGAATCATCAGGCTACGCAACAGCTTAAAGCTGGCAAAGGCTCCCGGTGATACCTTTTTTAAAATCTGCATGGCGGCAAAGCTGCCTACGGACAGGATGGCCTCCCGACGGTAATCAGCCATGTCCAAGGTCTCCTCTTGGGCAGGAGCACAGGCCTTACAGGCTGCTTTCACCAAGGCCTGAACTTGGGCAACAGGCAAATTGCCACGGTACCATATAGTAACAAAATTGTTATTTACTGCCACGGAAACAATCCCCGGCAAAGCCCGAAGCCTTGCTCCCAGCATACGGCTCTCCTGAACAGACAGCCGCACGGTCAAAGGCATTCTACAAGTGTTAAAAGCCTTCATATCAACCACGCCATCCCTTCATAAGATGCAAAGCCCACCAAATCATGGATGGGCCAGTAGGACGCTGCCCCAGTACCAGGCAGTTCCTAATGCCGCGAATCAGGAATACCATGGAAATCAAGGCGGAAATATCAAAGCTATCCCCAGTCATGCGGCGAACCTGCTTGTTCAAGAAAGAGCCGGTAGCACTCCAGCTCTTGGCATAGGAGGTAGGCTCATGCTTTGGTGGATTGTCCTCATGTTCCACAGTAGCCAGACGCTGGCGAAGCTTTTCCATAAAATTATTCATGGCTACTTCATTGGCCTCAGAGGCGGCAAACTGGATCAAAAGACTGCCGGTAACAGGATTTGCCTCAACGGCAGAAACCATTTCCAGCCGCAGCAGCTGCTTTTCCAAAAGCTCTCCCAGAGGAGCATTATTTACCAGGGCTGCCATGCGATAGCGGCGACGGCCGGCAATACTGCTAACAAGAGCAAATTCAGGCACATCAGCCTTTGGCATTACAGAAGGAGCTGCCTGAGGTGCCCTACTGGCATTTCCCTGAGACCTGCCATAGCCAGCAGGTACTCCCTGTACTCTATTGGACTTTTTCTTGGCGGTAATAACATCGTGGATAGTGGAACCAATAGATGCTCCCATCATAATTCCGGAAACAAATGACATAGGGTTACCTCCTTGCATGATCCTTGATATAGTTCTCCACCTTGGTAAGCTCCTCGTTGGTATGGAGCAACTGCGGAGTGTATTTAATCAAAATGGAGCCGGTAACGGTATTTACCTCCACATCGCTAAGCTCCTTATAGCTTCTCAGGTAGTCCAGCACCTTCCTGGCATTTTCAGGATTTCCCTCCAGCTTCTTGCTGTAGAGGCGGATGCGGCCTGGCACATAGGAGGCCACCTCTACGGTGCGAATAAACATATCTATCTTATTTCTTGGGATGTTCACAAAATCCATGATTCCCATTTTCTTCACGCCCTTTTGAATATCTTTCTTTACCTTGCCGCAATGCTGCCAGGTATGCACCGCTGAAAGTCCCAGCCAGCACACGCCGCTCCAGAAATGCAGTTGCTTGTTCTTGCTTGCCATGGACACTGCCGTGCATACGGCCGAAGCAGCCATTGGCATAGACAGAGGAATGTTTTTCAGCTTATGTTTCATTTCTTTCAATGCCATTTTCCTCGCCCCATTCATATACGCCGAAAAAGGGCTGTCCACATGGAACAGCCCCCCTCTACATTTGTTTGATTACTCAGCCTTAGCTGCTTCCTGAGCTGCGATGAGATCCTCCAGCTCTTCCTTCTGGCGCTGGAGCTCAGCAACTGGAACCTGTCCGGCAGGAGCTGCCTGAATGGCAGTCATCTGCTGCTCACGCTCCTGCATAAAGCGATAACCAAAAATACCTGCTACTGCACCAACTGCAAGGCCAATCCAAAAATCTGTCTTCTGAAACATAACTATTCCTCCTAAAATTCATAAATCCCCGGCCGTTGCCAGTGCAACTCCGCCGGAACGCCCTTTGCTCCCGCCACAAGGGTCGGAGGAGTCAGACGATTTGGTGATTCTCATTTACAGTTCTCATTCTACTACATTGTAAAATTTTTGTAAATAGGTTTTTAAAACTAATTTTTTAAATGATAATAAGAGTCACTACATAATATTCTTAATGATTATAATACTCATTACGCAGTTTTTAATGAGATTGAGTATCATCACCTTGCAAATTTTAGTGAGAATGTAAATCATTCCAGTGTATTAGATGATTTTAGTAGTCCAGCCCTCAATATTCCACACGCTGTCCACCCAGTCCTCATAGAAGTCCGGCTCATGGGAAACCAGCAGAATTGAGCCCTTGTATTCCTTCAGGGCACGCTTCAGCTCCGCCTTGGCCTCCACATCCAGATGGTTGGTAGGCTCATCTAACACCAACAGATTCACCGGCTTCTGCATAATCTTGCACAGCCGTACCTTGGCTGCCTCACCGCCAGACAACACCATCATCTTGCTGGTAATATGCTCATTGGTCAGGCCACAGGCCGCCAGAGCCGCCCGCACCTCGAACTCCGTCATGCCAGGATATTCCTGCCAAATTTCCTCAATGGCAGTATTGTCATTGCCCCGGTTGGATTCCTGCTCAAAGTAACCCGGTGTCACAAACTCCCCTAATTCAATATTGCCTGCAATAGGCTTGATCTGCCCCAATAGGGTTTTCAACAAAGTGGTTTTGCCCAGGCCGTTGACACCACGAAGGGCCACCTTCTTGCCCCGCTCCAGCTGAATATCCACAGGATTGGTCAATGGGGTATCATAGCCCAAAATCAGCCGCTTTGCCTCGATGACATAGCGGCTTGGAGTTCTATCCATCTGGAAGTTAAAATGAGGCTTTGGCTTTTCGGTACGCTTTTCCAGCACCTCCATCTTGTCCAACCGCTTCTGACGGGAATTTGCCATGCCACGGGTGGCAACACGAGCCTTGTTTCGCTGGATAAAGTCCTTTTCCTTGGCAATCTCCGCCTGCTGCCGCTCGTAGGCTGCATCCTCTTGGCGACGTTTCAGGGCATACATTTCCTGGAACTTCTCATAGCTGCCGGTATAGCGGGTCAAGGTGGCATTGTCCACATGATAGATAACATTGGTAACGGCATTCAGGAATGGCACATCATGAGATACCAGAATAAATGCGTTTTCATACCCCTGAAGATAGGTCTTCAGCCACTCAATATGCTCCACATCCAAAAAGTTGGTAGGCTCATCCAGAATGAGGATATCCGGACTCTGCAAAAGCAGCTTGGTCAGCAACACCTTGGTACGTTGGCCGCCGGAAAGGGCATCAACTGGCTTATCCAGACCAATATCCCGCAGGCCCAGGCCTCCTGCCACCTCCTCGATCTTGCTGTCCAAGGTATAGAAGCTATGGGCCTCCAGAATATCCTGGATATCTCCCACATCAGCCATCATCTTGTCGATTTCCTCAGGGCTGGCCTCCCCCATCTTGTCATAGGCCTGAAGCATCTCCTGCTCCAGCTTGTACATATCGTCAAAGGCGGTTTTCAGCACATCACGGATGGTCATGCCCGCCTTCAGCACTGCATACTGATCCAAATATCCAGTGGTAACACGCTTGGACCATTCTACCTTGCCCTCGTCCGGGGCCAGCTGTCCAGTAATAATGGACAAAAATGTGGACTTGCCCTCGCCGTTGGCTCCCACCAGGGCAATATGCTCCCCCTTCAGCAACCTGAAAGAAGCATCCTCAAAAATCGTCCTACCCCCAAA
>CAVFWX010000078.1:0-9347 GCA_963626225.1 Anaerotignum sp. | reverse complement strand
AGGTTTGCCCTGTATGTGCTCATCCACAGTCCTATTTCGTACAGCTGGACGAGACCTACAAGAGATAATAACTTATAGTCAGTAATATATTGCCGGAAGTTATACCATATGGAGACCATTGCTCGACCTGGGTGCTTAGTGATTCGTGAGCATGCTCACGAGAGCTTAGCATCCCCTAGGTCGAGTTATGAGCGAGAGCGAGTCGACATTGGTATACTTCCGGCATTTTTTATACTAAAAAAGACTCGACCCACATCAGCAGGTCAAGCCTCTTTGCTCGTTTTTATTTCTTTTTGTCCTCTTTTGCCTTGGCCTTTTCCTCAGCATTCTTCTTTTTGGCAGCAGCCTTTTCAGAAGCACGCTTCTCCTGCTCCCTCTTGGCATAGTCAACGCTTATGCTGGCCATTTTGTGCTTTATGCTCATCATAGGGTGCTTCAGCAGCATGCCACGGCCGGAGCTGGACATAATGGTCATGAATTCCTTGCTCTGGGTCTTGCCAAAGCACATGATTTCGCAGCGGTCGCAGATAGGCTTGGTAATGCCATAAGGACAGCGGTTAATCTTGGTCATGACAGTGGCCAGCAGAGCGGTACATTTTGGGCAAAGCTTCTCGCCCTTGGTGCTGTGATGCTTGTTGCAGTACACGCCAAAGGTCTTTTTGATATTAGCCTTTTCCTGAGGAATGGTGTTCTTCACCTCAGGCTGTTTCTTCTTTGGTAAAAATCTGTCAAAAATGCTCATCTAACTACTCCTTTATGTGTCAGCCATATGCTGTAAGTTTCTCTTTAAATTGTACTTTGAATTGGCTATAATTGCAAATTTTTTTCGCAGGCAATTTTTTATTGCAAAGCGGGGGAAATGAGTCTATAATGCAAGCCATGGATGTGTCAAATACAAAGATACAAAGACAGTGTACATTGGACGCCCGGGCACATCCTGCGTTCTAAGAGATGCTGTTAATATATTTAGACAGTGTCAACAGATTGTGCACTGCATGGGGAAGCCGCAAGGGACCCCATGAGAAGAATAGGAGTTGTTATGAAAAGCTTTCGTCTAACAGAAGAAGAAATGAATTATCTGGCTGACAGATATCCCACCCCGTTTATGGTGGTGTCCTTGGACAAGGTGGAGGAAAATTACCGCTATCTCAGGCAGCAGCTGCCCAGGGTAAAGATTTTCTATGCCATCAAGGCCAATTCCGAGCCTGCAATATTGCAGCGTATGTCTGCCCTAGGGTCAAATTTTGATGTGGCCTCTGTAGGGGAAATAAGGCTTCTTAGGTCATTGGGAGTGGCGGGAAGTCGGATGATTTATGCCAATCCGGTCAAGTCGGCAGGGGACATCCTGGAGGCCGTCAAATCCGGAGTAGAACGATTTACCTTCGATGACGAAAGTGAAATACCAAAGCTGGCGGCCAGTGCCCCCGGTGCCCAGGTACTGATACGGGTTCAGGTGGAAAATCAGGCTGCGGTTGTGAATCTCAATGAAAAATTTGGGGTAGTGCCGGAGTTGGCACTGCCATTATTGCATAAAGCTAAAGAAGTAGGACTGGTACCAGCCGGTATCTGCTTCCATGTAGGTAGCCAGTCCTTGACAGCTGATGCCTATGGCAGGGCACTGAAAACCTGTCGCAAGCTCTTTGATGAAGCAGCAGCCCAGGGGCTGGATCTAAAGGTGTTGGATATTGGGGGAGGTTTGCCTATTCCAGAAATAGGACAGGAAGCTCCTGATGTGGCTGCCATGACGGAAACTATCCGTGAGAAACTGGATGAGCTGTTTCCAGATACGGAAATCTGGTCCGAGCCAGGCAGATATATGTGCGGCACAGCGGTGAATTTAGTGTCCACGGTCATCGGCACCAAGCTCCGCAATGGCCAGCCATGGTATGTGCTGGATGATGGACTTTACGGCAGCTACAATGGCATTGTCTTTGACCATTGGACCTACAAGCTGGAATTTGCCCGCAGAGGCGAGCTGGTGCCATCGGTGTTTGTAGGGCCAAGCTGTGATTCCATTGATGTGGTGGCAAGGGATTATCCGGCTCCAGCTCTGCAAGTTGGGGACAAGGTATTAAGTCCGGAGATGGGCTCCTACTGCTCCTCTGCAGCTACAGGATTTAACGGTTTCCAGCCAGCTAAGACCATAGTGTATGAAGAAAATGTTGTGGCCAAGAGTCAGGCAGTAAGTTAAGGTATAGAGGACGAATCATAGCACCAGGGAGATGTACCCTAAGGAGACCGTTTATCGACATCGGTGCTTAGCGATTCGTGAGCCATGATAGCGACCAGCTATCATGCCCCTCACGAGAGCTTAGCATCCGCTATGTCGATACAGAGCGAGAGCGAGTCGACGAGGGTACATCCTCTGGTGCTATTATATAGGGCTGTATTCATGTTGTCTGCGGGACATGGATACGGCCTTTTTTCCTGTTTTTTTATCTGGGCAAAAATACTTTGATAAAAATTTTCACATAGAGTAGAATAGAAACTGAAAAAGTTTCTTAGTATGAAGGATAATGGGGGATAACAGATGGCCCTTTCTAATGATATTGATTTGGACAAGCAGGGAGAAAAGCTGCTGCGGGATGCCTTTCAGAGCACTGTAGAGGCGATGGAAACCAGCAAGCAGCAGATTTATGAAATCTACGACCACACCAAGAGTGATGTGGAAGCAGCTGCTGCCATGCTGAAGGAAATAAAGGAAGAAACCCGTAAGCTGCAGGATGAAGTGGATGTGCTGTCCCACTGCGAGCAGCAGGAAAAGCAGCGGCTGGTGAAGGTCAGCAGCAATTTTGCCAACTATTCCGAGGAAAAGATTCGGGAAAGCTACGAGGCTGTAAAGAATGTACAGGTTCGCCTTGCCCTGGCCAAGGAAAAGGAATTCCAGTCCCGCCGCCAGAGGGATCGGCTAGAAATGCGGATGCGGGGCATGGAGCAGACCTTGCTGATGGCAGAGCGGCTTGCCACCAAGCTGGGAACGGTAGTGGGCTACCTTACATCCCAGATCAGCAATGTGGTGGCACAGATGGATGTTGCCTCCAAGAACAAGTTCCTGGGGGTGCAGATTATCAAGGCACAGGAGGATGAGCGGCTTAGGGTTTCCCGGGAAATCCATGACGGGCCAGCCCAGGAAATGGCAAATCTCATCTATCAGGCATCTATCTGCGAACGGCTGGTGGACACACGTCCTGACGAGGCCAAGTCCGGCCTGCAGGAGCTGCGGCGACAGATTCGTTCCTGTCTGGCCAGCGTGCGGCAGATTATATTTGATATGCGGCCGATGTCCCTAGATGATTTAGGATTGGTGGCAGCCCTGAGGCAGCTGGTGGATAAGCTGGAGGAGCGGCAGAACCTTGTTATTGATTTTCAGGTAAAGGGTGAGGAAATCCCACTGGAAAAGCATGTGGAGGTTACCTTATTCAGGATTATTCAGGAAGCATTGGGCAATGTTTATCGCCATGGAGATACTGATGCAGCCAGACTGATTATGCTTTATGCCCAGGGGAGCCTGTCTATTTTGGTGGCTGACGAGGGCAAGGGCTTTGATGTGGAGGAAATCAATAAGCAGCGTGGAGCCGTAGATGCCAATGGACACTTTGGTCTGCTGGGCATGGAGGAAAGGGCCAAGCTCATAGGAGCAGCTTTGACAATCCTATCCGAACCTGGCAAGGGTACTAAGGTTCATGTAAAGCTGCCTTGTCCGATTATAGAAAAGAAAACAAATGACAAATAGGAATAAATACTTAAACAATCAATTTTCGGCACCGATTTCTAATGCGATGAAAAATTATGCAGGGGACGGTGCCCTTGCTTTTCATACTCCCGGCCATAAACAGGGCTTGGGAGCACATCCCCTGCTGAAAAAGCTGATTACAGCGGAAGGTCTGCGGCAGGAGGTTTCCCTTATGGAGGAACTGGATGATCTCCATGAGCCGGAAGGTTGCATCTTGGAGGCACAGAAGCTGGCAGCAGAGCTGTGGGGAGCAAAGGAAACCCTCTTTATGATTAATGGCACAACGGGAGCCATACATACCATGCTGCTGGGGATATTAAATCCTGGGGATAAGGTTTTTGTACCTCGCAATGCCCATCGCTCCATCATCGGTGGTATTATCTTAGCAGGAGCGGAGCCTATATATGTACAGCCGGAGCTAAATAGCCAGCTGGGCATTGCCATGGGGCTGAGTGTAGATACAGTGAAAAGAGCCATCGCAGCACATCCTGATGCCAAGGCATTAGTGGCGGTATATCCTACCTATTATGGATTTTGCTGTGATTTAGGTACTATTGCCGATTTGCTCCATGAGGCTGGTATGTTGCTGCTGGTGGACGAAGCTCACGGTGCCCATTTGAAATTTTCGGAGAAATTGCCCTGGCAGGCATTGGATTTAGGTGCCGATGTGGTGGCTCAAAGCACCCACAAGCTTTTAGGCTCCATGACCCAGACCTCCATGCTGCATATTGGCTCCGATAGGGTGGAGGCAGAGCGTATTCGTCAGGCAGCAGGCCTACTCCAGTCCACCAGCCCAAATCAGCTGCTGCTGGCCTCCTTGGATATTGCCAGATTGCAAATGGCACAGGAGGGGGCGGAACGGATAAATAGGGCAGTGGAGCTTTCCCACTGGCTGCGGCAGGAAATCAATGCCATACCGGGACTTTATAGTCCGGGTAAAGAAATTTGCCAAAAGGATGAACATAGCGGTGCCGTGGCTCTGGATGGGGCAAAGGTAACGGTAAATCTTCAGGGACTAAGCCTAAGCGGTCAGGAAGCGGAGCTGATTCTTCGCCATGAGTACAAGGTACAGTGTGAGCTGTCTGATCCTGCTAATTTGCTGTTTATTATTTCCATGGCAGATACTCAGGTGCAGGCAGATAGGCTCTTGGAGGTGTTGCGGGATTTGGCAAATAAGTTCCAGGGCAGCAAGGAGATAGCCGCTGCCAATGTAGCAGAAATGCCAGAACCACAGCAGGTAATGAGCCCTCGGCAGGCATTTTTTGCGGCAACGGATACTTTAACACTGGAAGCAGCAGAGGGCTGCATATCTGCCGAGACTGCCGCCTTTTATCCACCGGGGATTCCTGTATTGTGCCCGGGGGAGCGGATTACCAGGCAGGTTATAGATTATATTAGATATTATCAGGCTCGGGGCATGAGATTGTCCGGGCTGGCAGATGGCAGCTTGGCTACTATTAGAATTTGCAAAGGAATGTAGATAGATGAAAAAAGGAAGGCTTATTACTATAGAAGCAGGAGATGGCTCCGGCAAGGCAACCCAGACCAAGGCACTGTATGATAGGCTTCAAGCTGAGGGGCATCAGGTGTTGAAGGTGGAATATCCTGACTATCAGTCAGAGTCCTCAGCTCTGGTGCGGATGTATCTGGGAGGAGCCTTTGGGGAGCGTGTTGGTGATGTCAGTGCTTATGGTGCTTCCAGTTTTTTTGCGGTGGATCGTTATGCCTCCTATCAGCTGAGGTGGAAGTCTGCCTATGAAGCAGGAGCCATTGTTATTGCTGACCGTTATACTACCTCCAATATGGTGCATCAGGCAGTAAAGCTGCAGGATGCCCAGGAGCGAGAGACTTTTCTGGATTGGCTGTGGGATTTTGAATTCGGCAAGCTGCAGCTTCCAGTGCCGGATGCGGTAATTTATCTGGATATGCCACCGGAAATCAGCGATAAGCTTATCAGTAGCCGGGCGGCTGAAAATGAAAACCGTAAAAAGGATATCCATGAAAAGGATACAGCTTATCTCCATCGCTGCCATGAAGCCTACAACGCCGTGGCAGAAAAATACGGCTGGGTCAAGATAAATTGTGCAGAAAGTGGTAAAATAAGAAGCATAGAAGATATCCATGAGGATGTCTATCATGCTGTAAAAAATATATTGAGATTGGAAAGATAAGATGATCAAGGAAGTTTTAGTTGTTGAGGGCAAGATGGATGTAGTGGCCATTGACAAGGCTGTAGAGGCTGACTGCATTATTACCGAGGGCTTTAATTTGAAACCTGCTGCCCTGGATTCCATAGAAAAGGCATATAAGAAGCGTGGTATTATCATTATGACGGATCCTGACTCTGCCGGGGAAAGAATCCGCCGCTTTCTTACCAAGAGATTTCCTGATGCCAAGCACGCCTTTGTGCCCAAGGAGGATGCTACTGCCAATGATGATATCGGCATAGAGCAGGCTTCCCCGGAGGCCATTAGGACGGCACTGGCCAAGGTTCGCACCATGGACTGGCAGCCTACCAATAATTTTACCGGAGCAGATTTGCTACAGGCAGGCATCAGCGGCTCACCGGCTGCTGGGGAACGAAGGGCCAAGCTGGGAGCTATGCTGGGAATAGGCTATGCTAATGCCAAGACATTTCTTCAGCGGCTGAACCACTATGGCATTACCCGAGAGGAATTTGCCCAGGCCCTGGAGCAGCTTTAAGATAGAAAGAAGGGTTAGAGATACATGACAGATAATATAAAGACACCTCATCCGGTGATTGCCAATCCACAGGTAACAAGGCATATTATGAAGGCTTTTAACCTGCGGGCGGCAAAGAAACTGGGACAGAATTTCTTGGTGGATGCTTCCATTGTCCAGGGCATCGTGGATGCGGCAGGAGCAGAGCCAGGGGATAAGATTTTGGAAATCGGCCCAGGCATCGGCACCCTGACCCAGGGCTTGGCAGAGTCCGGAGCTGAGGTTGTGGCGGTGGAGCTGGACAAGAAGTTGCCGGCGGTACTGGCTCATACCTTGGAGGGCTATGACAATGTAACCATCGTGCCAGGGGATATTCTGAAGGTAAATATTCCAGAGCTTATGGGGGAGGGCACCTTCAAGGTAGCCGCTAACCTGCCATACTATATTACCACCCCTATTTTGATGGCACTGTTGGAGCAGCATCTGCCTATTTCCATCCTTGTAACCATGGTACAGAAGGAAGTGGCCCTGCGGATGATCGCCCAGCCAGGCAGCAAGATTTATGGCGCTCTGTCTGTGGCAGTACAGTATTATACCAGGCCTCATATTGCCTTTGATGTGCCCCCAAGATCATTTATTCCGGCACCAGAGGTGGATTCTGTGGTTATTGTCTGCGATGTGCGGGAAAAGCCGGCGGTGGAGGTAAAGAGTGAGAAGATGTTCTTCCGGGTGGTAAAGGCAGCTTTTGGCCAGCGCCGCAAGACCATTGCCAATGCCATGAAGGGAGCAGGCTTTTTGCAGGAGCAGATTGCCGCAGCCTTTGAAAAATCCGGTTTGGACAGCACCCGTCGGGGGGAGACCTTCTCCTTGGAGGAATTTGGTCAGCTGGCAGATGCATTGATGCAGGAATAATATGCAGGGAGGATGGAGCTATGCTTTTTGACAACCATTCACATACAGAGTTTTCCTCTGATTCGGATATGAAGCTGGCAGATGCCATGGCTGCGGCAGAAAAGTTAGGCCTGGGGCTGGTGCTGACGGAGCATTTTGACTATGACTATCTAAACAGCAAGCACTACAAAGATATGAGCTTCCGCTTTGAGCCACAGGAATATTGGCAGCAGTATGAGCCATATCGTGGCAGCAAGCTGCAGCTGGGAGTGGAAATCGGCCTGTCAGATACCAGCAAGGAAGCCAATGAAGCATTTTTGCAGGGTGCTCCCTTTGATTTGGTCATTGGCTCCATCCACATGATAGATATGCTGGATTTGTATTATCCAGATTTTTACCAGGGCAAGACCAAGGCTGATGCCTATGGCAGGTATTTGCAGACCATGGCGGATATGCTGCGGGAAAATACCTATATAGACATCCTGGGGCATATTGACTATATTTGCCGCTATACTCCTTATGACAATCAAAATATTGTCTACAGTGAAATGCCGGAGGCGGTGGACGAGGTGCTGCAGGCTGTGCTGGAAACCGGCAAGGTTATGGAACTGAATACCCGCAGGCTGGGGGATAAGGTTGCTGTGGAGGCACTGCTGCCTATCTACCGTCGGTATCAGGAGCTGGGCGGTAGATATATCACATTAGGCTCTGATGCCCATACTCCAGAAAATATCGGCATGAACTTTAAGGTGGCACTGGATATGGCTGAGGCATTGGGGCTGCGGCCTGTAACCTTTAGCCAGAGAAGGATGGAATATTGCTAAGACGTAGGATAAAGACCGTCTGTGATAAAGAACTGCTGGTGGATGGGGTACAGATTAGGCTAACGAAAAAGAGAAATATGAAAAACTGGTACCTTCGGATCGTCCCACCAGACGGGCAGGTCAAGGTAAGCGTGCCGGGAAATGTATCTGATGAGTCAGTGCTGGCGTTTGTCCGTAGCAAGATGGCATTTATCCTGAAATCCAGGCAGGAAATCCTGGGACGGACAGCCATGAAGCCAATGGATTATGTTTCTGGAGAAATCCATTATCTCTGGGGACAGCCTTATAAATTGCAGGTCATTTTCTCAGATAATGGCACCAGCATAGAGTGGCGGCCAGGGGAATTGATACTGTCTGTGCCGGAGGGAGCTACCAGGGAGTATAGGGAAAAGGCTCTGCTGGAATGGTATCGGCTGGAAATGAAGCAGATGCTGCCTGAAATAGTCAACCGCTGTCAGGAGCGTATTGGCATAAGGGTCAAGGAATACCGCATCAAAAATATGCGAACCCGCTGGGGCTCCTGTCGCATCTCCGAAGGCCGTATATGGCTGAACTTGCAGTTGGCCAAGAAGCCATTGGAATGTTTGGAGTATGTCGTAACCCATGAAATAGTTCATTTGCTGGAAAAGCATCACAACAAGAGATTTTATGACTTGGTGGCAAAATATTATCCCCAGTGGCAGGAAGCAGAAAAGCTGCTGAAGGGTTGAGGAAAATTGAATAAGCTGGCATAGCAATATGGCCTAACTATTAAACCGTTGTACTAAAGGTATGGCGGTTATTTTTTTGTTTTTAGGTACTAAAATACATGGCAGTGCCTATCGGCACCAGATGACAAACTAGAGGTATACAGTGAGGGAGATAAGGAAAATGCGACCGCAGAAGCAAAAGAGCTAAAGGAAATGCTGGTATGCGGAAGCATGGCAGAGAGGTCTAGAGAGCCGCTGTGGGGGTGGTGTGGAGGTGGGAATGAAAAAGTTTGCCAAGAGCCATAAAAATAATTGATTTTTTTTACTTCTTTGTTAAAATAGAATCAAATTTGGAGGGAAGTAATATAAAGTTGTAACAGACAATTTTCCCGGGAGGCTGCTACACGGTATACACCCTTCAAGAAGTAGATTTAGGCATGGGCAAGGAGGCCCGGGCCTAGAGATTTTTCTTATTATCAAGGAGGAATATATCATGGCTATGGTCGTAAAGAACAACATGACCGCAAT
>CAVFWX010000077.1:0-9606 GCA_963626225.1 Anaerotignum sp. | reverse complement strand
TGCCTGGATAATACCGGAATCATTATTACATATAAAGGGTGCTTCGCATCGCTGATAGCGACAAGCCCTTGACATGCATAATGCTCCCTGGATGTAGTAATCAGACAATCCTTGCCTGGTGGGGTGTAAGATACCCATTGTAGCTATGAGGGCGTGAATAATTGTAATCAACATATGCAAATTCCTCAACTGCCTGATAGAGGGCTTCCTCTGTATCATATTCATATAGGTATATGAGCTAATTTTTGAGCGTATTGAAGTACCTTTCCATCGGAGCATTGTCATAGGGATATCCAGCCTTGCTCATACTCTGAGTTATTCCTGAAACTTCACAAAATTCTGTAAATGCCTTGGATGTAAACTGGGAGCCTTGATCACTATGAAGTATCAGCTCGCCATTTATGTTAGGCTGCGATTCAAGTGCCTTTTTAAGAGTTCTTATTGCTAAATCGCTGGTTATATTTTTGTCAGTTATACTTGCAATTACACTGCGGTCATGCAAATCAATAATAGTGCAGTTATACCTTACATCTCGATTTGAAAGAAATAAATATGTGAAGTCTGTACACCATTTTTGATTTATTTCTGATGCTGTAAAATCCTGCTTCAACTTGTTTTCAAATACTTTATGAGCTTCGCCATGCTCGTACTGAGGTTTTTTAGGACGCACTATAGAATAGAGCTTCATTTCAGCATTCATGTATTTGTGAATGGTGGTTGAACTATAATGATAACCTCTGCGCTCCAGATAGACCTTCATGCTTCTATAGCCTACAGTGCCATTATGCTCATGGTATATAGCATTTATCTCGGAATGCACCTGCTCCTTATCTTTGAGATATTCTGCCTTACGATGTTTCAAATAATTATAGTAAGCATTGGTATATATGTTAAGTCGACGAAGTAACCAACGTAATCCCAATTCCTTCCAGTTATTTTCGATGAATCGATAAGCCTCTAATCGATTTCCTTCGCAAAGAATGCCGCCGCTTTTTTTAGGAAGAGATTCTCCTTTTTTAGTTCCTCAATTTCTTTTTTTAACCTAAGTAGCTCCTTCATAGAATCGTATTCTTCTTTGAGTTCTGGCTTGGATTGGCATTCTTTACGCAATTCGTTACACCACTTAGAGATGCTGGCTTTTGATACACCATATTCATCAGTGATGCTTTTATAGGTTCTTCCCTGTTCTTCATGGAGACGAATAATCATCTTCTTGAATTCGGGAGTGTAACTTTGTGTCTTCTTTGACATAACAGTACCTCTTTTCTCTAATAGGATAATTTTATACTATTAGCCGCTGGTGTTACAACATTAGTATATCACTTCAATGAAATACTTTTGCAGGCATCCGTGCTTGAGCTAAAGAAATTTAATTTGCTTTAGAACAGGCTAGAGGGTATAATGTAATTCGTTCCGTAATTTATACCGAGTTAATGGAGGCTGTATGGATACAGATAAGATGCTAGGCAGCACTTCTGTACATAAATAGAAAGGTGGGATAGATATTCAGCCAAAAGCAAACATAGGGACAATACCAGTGATACAGCCCGTGCAAGAGGCTGTACAATCACCACAACTCACAGAATCGGCACAGGCTGCCCCCCTGATTCAGGATACAGAACACACCCATCTATCGCAGCCCACACAGGATTTGCTGGGGATATGCCAGCAGCTTTCCATCAATGAGAGCCGGATTTTCTACATCGGCATCCAAGCTCTCAGAGAGCAACTGCGGCAGGGAATATGGCAGGAGATTCTCCTGCCCACAGCATCAATTGTCAGGCTCTTTGGTGGCAACAAGGGCTATTATGACCAGCTGAAGAAAATTTCTTCCCGGCTGGTCAAGAAAAAAATCCTGGTAGGCCAGCGGCTATGCGACTTATATCAGCATATCCGCTTCAATCCTGCCCAGGGGGGGCTATTCATTATGTTTAATCCTGAAATCCGTCAAGTGGCAGAGGCTATGACCAGCAATTATCCGTTGGACATATCCCTGCAGGAGGTATTCGAGTTCAAGAGCAGGTATACGGTACGGCTCTTGGAGGTCTTCAGCCGCTATATGAACCGGCAGCAGACTCATGGAAAGGAGAGTCTGCCTGAGTCGACTGACTGCCTGAAGCTGGCTATTGAGGTGGAGGATTTGAAGAAGCTCCTGGGCATACCCATGAGCAAAACCTACCAACAGATTACCAATATCCGCCACAAGGTGCTGAATATTGCTGTGGAGGAGATAAACACGGCCACCTCCTATAGCGTCAGCTATACTGCCATCAAGGAAGGTACCAGGGTCAAGGCGTTTTTGTTCACCGTCATCCGAAACCACTCCTGCAGCATGGGAGCCTGACCGGCGTAATCAGTCTGCACGGGTCCCCACCTCACCCTATTTCACAGAATGGAGTTAATTTATGTCAGATACATCCCAGAACCGAGCTGACATGCCCATAGGCATGACAGGGCTTGTGTGCCTTTTGTCCGTTTTCGGGCATTTTGGTATCAAGGCAAGCCAAAAAGAATTTATCGAATCTAACAGATCACATCACAAGGACATGAGCGTCAAAGAGCTTATCGCCATATCCAAGTCCAAGAGCCTCAGGGCAAATCATCTAAGGCCAACGGCTGATGAGCTAAGAGAGATAGAACTGCCTGCAGTGGCGGTTATGAACAATGGTTGCTATGTTGTCATAGCAGCCAAGTCAGATGAGGCTGTGTTTCTCATCGATCCAAGACTAGAGCATACCGTCAGCCTGTCCTATAAAAAATTCATCGAAAGCTGGCAGGGAGATATTATTACCTTCTCAGCCAAGCTGAACTGGAGCTACTTCAAGAAACGCTATAGCCTGCCATGGTTCTTCATGGTTATCAAGAGATATCAGAGGCCATTGACCGAGGTCTTCGTGGCAGCCTTCTTCCTGCAGCTTATGGGCATCGGCATGCCGCTCATTACCCAGGTCATCATAGACAAGGTTATTGGAAACAACGGCCATGCCACCTTGAATGTCATCGGCATCAGCATGGTTATATTCTTCCTGATGCAGTCTATTCTGACTGGCCTTAGGACATATATTATGAGCCATACGACTCTAAAGCTTGATGCCATATTGGGCTCCAATCTTTTCAGGCATCTTCTGAGTCTGCCACTGCCGTATTACGAGAGCCGTCGAGTGGGCGATACCATGATGCGTATCAGTGCATTGAACAGCATCCGTGAGTTTCTGACCGGCCAGACCCTGACCACCATATTAGATGTTATCTTCTCTGTGGTGTTCATCGGCTTCATGCTGTGGTATAGCGTACCATTGACCTTGATAGCTCTGCTCATTGTGCCCCTTTACCTGGCTCAGAATATTTGGGCCATACCTATTATCAAGCGAAAGATTGAAGCTATATGGCGCACCGGTGCCGCCAATAATGCATTTTTGGTGGAATCCGTTACCAATGTGGAAACCATCAAGTCCTTGGCGGTGGAGCCGCAGTTTACCCACAAATGGGAAAAGCTCCTTGCCCGCTATATGTGTACTGTCTTTGACAATGTAAAGTTCCGACTCCTCATCGGCTCCTTCAGCTCCGTGCTTAATACAGCCATTACCATGGCTATTCTCTGGTACGGTGGACATCTTGTTATGGATGGCTATTTTACCTTAGGACAGCTTATTGCCTTCCAGATGATCTCCAACCAGGCTCTTAGACCTATGACTCAGCTTTTGGGTATGTGGCCTCAGGTGCAGCAGGTAGGGCTCTCTCTGGAGCGTATAGGGGATATTCTTAATACCAGCATGGAGCCGGTCATCATGAATGTGGGCAAGACCGGTGGCAAGCTCATGGGACATATTGAGCTAAAGGATATGAGCTTCCGTTACCGGGCAGATTTGCCACTGGTGCTGAAGAATATCAATTTGGATATCCAGCCTGGGGAAAAAATCGGCATCGTAGGCCGTTCCGGCTCCGGTAAGAGCACCTTGACCAACCTGGTGCAGAACCTCTACCGGCCTAGCACTGGCACCGTTCTCATGGACGGTATGAATATTCAGGAGGCCAATCTTTCCTGGCTCCGTAGCCAGATAGGCGTTGTCATGCAGGAAAACTACCTCTTCAACGCCAGCGTCCGGGACAATATTGCTGTCAATAATCCGGCAGCCACCATGGATCAGGTTATCCAGGCCGCAACCCTGGCCGGTGCCCATGAATTTATCCTGGAGCTGAAGGAAGGCTATGATACCAAGGTAGGCGAGCGTGGCGGCGCCCTCTCTGGCGGCCAGAGACAGCGTATCGCCATTGCTAGGGCATTGCTGTCTAACCCGCCAATACTGATCTTTGATGAGGCCACCAGTGCCCTGGACTATGAGTCTGAGCGTGTGATTATGAAGAACATGGATGCCATCGGCCAGAGCCGCACCATGCTCATCATTGCCCACCGGCTTTCCACTGTCCGCCGCTGTGATCGCATTATCCTGATAGATAAGGGCGAAATTATCGAAACCGGCAGCCATGATGAGCTGATGGCCCGCCGGGGCAGCTACTACCAGCTCTACAGCACCCAGGAGGGCCAGGCAGCACAGCCACAGAACCCTCAGCAGGGAGCTATAGCAGGAGCAGCTGCACAGGCAGCAGATACATCAAATGAGCAAGAAGGAGAATCCCGATGAAGATAAAAGAACTATGGAAGAGCTTCATAGAGGGCAAGGACGATGCCAAGGACACCGAGTTCCTCCCCTCCATCTTAGAAGTAGTGGAAACGCCGCCATCACCTGTAGGCAGGCTTGTTATGTGGAGCGTTATCATTTTGCTGGTATGTGCCTTACTGTGGTCCTTCCTGGGTAAGATAAACGAGGTAGCAGTAGCTCCGGGCAAGGTTATCCCGACAGGTCAGGTGAAGACCATCCAGGTCAAGAACAAGGGCGTTATCAAGGAGATTTTCGTCAAGGAAGGCCAGCATGTTGAGGAAGGCGAGAAGCTGGTGATTATGGATCCTACCACCACCGATGCTGATACAGCCAGCCTCAAGAAGCGTGCCGCATATTACAAGCTGGATATTGAGCGACTGGAGGCAGAGCAGAATGGTACAGGCTTTTCTCCGTCCAAGACTGAGGATCTGGAGCCATCCGACGTACTGGCAGAGCAGTCCCTCTACCAGAGCCGTGTCAGCCAGCATCAGGCCGAGAGCTCTGCAGCCCAAATGGCTGTGGCACAGAAGCAGGCTGCCCTCTCCACTGAGGAGGAAAATTTGGTGAAATACGAGGGCATGCTGGAAATTGCCGTAGAAAAGGAAGAACGCCTCAAGCATCTGGTAGCTGACAATGCCATTGCAGAGTTCCAGCTCCTGGAGCAGACCAGCCAGCGCATCAATGTGGAAAAAACCGCTGATGCCCAGAGGCAAACCGTGGACAAGGCACGTTCCGAGCTGGCTGAGGCTCAGGCACGCCTTGCCAACACCGAGGCAGCCTATCAGAAGGATATCATGAGTGCCATGGTAGAATCCAAGAAGCAATATGCAGCTTACAATGAAGAAATTAAAAAGGCTGACGAAGATCAGCGCCTTGCCACCATTACTGCCCCATGCTCCGGAAGGGTGTATAATCTAGCTGTAAATACCGTAGGCGGTATTGTGACAGATGCCCAGCCATTGATGATGATCGTGCCGGATGGCGTTGAGCTGGAATTGGAAGTATGGGCAGATAACAAGGACATCGGCTTTATCCATGAGGGCCAGGAGGCAGAGGTAAAGGTTACCACCTTCAATTTCCAAAAATTTGGTATTGTCAAGGCTGCTGTGGATGAAATTGGAGCAGATGCCTATACAGATAAGACAGACCCGGAGAAAAACAAGAAATATCGACTGCTTCTTAAGGTAGTGGATGACAATCTCAATGTCTTTGGCACTAATCCTGAGCTTACACCTGGTATGGAGGTCAATGCCGAGATCAAGATCAAGGAAAAACGCATCATAGACTTCTTCCTGGAGCCATTCAGCAAGAATATCAGCGAAGCACTGAGGGAGAGATAATATGACCAAGATAGATACAGGCCTGGCCTGTCTGATACTCATAGCCAAGCACTACAAGATAACAGCGGATATGCGTCAGCTGGAACGTGCCTATGTGCTGGAGGAAGGCAGCGTGGACACCACCACCTTGGTCAGGGCAGGCAGGGATCTGAAGCTTAAGGTCAGGGCCAGCCAGGCTGGCTTTGAGCAGTTGAAGAATATCCCATGCCCTGCTATCCTCTCCATGAAGGGAGGACGCTATATCGTTCTCCACGGCTTTCAGGATGGCAAGATGTTCATCACGGATCCCATGGCAGGAGAGGCTGTCCAGCCTGCCAATATGGATATCGTCCGTAAGAATTGGGATGGGGAGATTATCCTCTTTACCCGCCGCTACGAGCTGCCAGCTGGAAAAGCTGAGAAATTCGGTTTCCGCTGGTTCCTGCCAGTAGTTGCCAAATATGGCAGATATCTTCGTTCCGTTTTGGGGCTGTCATTGATACTGCAGCTTCTTGCCTTGGCTTCCCCGTTCTTCGTGCAGGTCATCATCGACCGTGTACTGGTGCACCGGAGTGCTGATGCCTTGGATGTACTGGTATTTGGCATGCTGCTGACCACCGTGTTCAGCAGTTGGCTGGGTTCCCTTCGAAGCTATCTTTTTACCAATATCACCACCAAGATGGATGTGGCCCTTTCCAGCCGTCTCTTCCGCAATATCACCTCACTGCCCCTGTCTTACTTTTCCAGGTGGCAGGTAGGTGATGTAGTAGCACGTATGGGCGAAATGGAGAATCTGAGGAACTTTATGACTGGAAGCTCCCTGACCATTGTGCTGGACATGGTCTTTGCCTTGGTGTGCTTCCTTGTTATGTTCTTCTACAGTCCGATCTTGACCGTGGTAGTGACGTTGTTCCTGCCTTTGTTTATCCTGTTGAACCTGGTTGTAGCACCTATCTACAAGCGGATGATCAACCAGCGGTTCCTCATAGGCTCAGAGAACAATTCCTTTCTCATTGAAACAATTACCGGTATCCGCACCGTCAAAAGCTCCAGCATCGAGTCTACCCTCCTAGGCAAGTATGAGGATATGCTGTCCCGCTATGTACGGGCTGTATTCTCCGTTATCAACCTGTCCAATATAGCAGGAGCCATCGGTCTTTTCCTGCAGCAGAGCTTCAACTTGGCCATTATCTGGGTAGGTGCCGTATATGTTATGGACAATGAGCTTACCGTAGGCGAGCTGATTGCCTTCCAGATGCTAGCAGGCCAGCTTATAGCTCCTGTTATGCGACTTATCAATATGTGGCAGTACTTCCAGCAGACCCGTGTATCCATGGAGCGTTTGGGAGATATTATGAACGCAGAGACAGAGCCGGCCTTCAATCCGGCCCGCACCACCCTGCCAAACATTCGTGGTGATATAGGCCTTGACCATGTCACCTTCCGTTATACTGAGGACGGCGGGGATGTATTGGACGGTATCAGCGTCAATATCCAGGCTGGCATGCGTATCGGCATCGTAGGACGCTCCGGCTCCGGCAAGAGTACATTGACCAAGCTTATCCAGCGTCTGTATCTGCCGCGTACCGGTCGCATCCTTATTGATGGCGTGGATACGGCACAGGTAGAACCGGCATGGCTCAGGCGTCAGATTGGCGTCGTAATGCAGGACAGCATGCTCTTTGCCGGCACCATTGAGGAAAATATCCGCATTGCCTATCCGAATGCAACCCATGAGGATGTAGAAAAGGTAGCGAAGCTGGCAGGAGTTGACACCTTTGTCAAGGATATGGTTCATGGCTATGACACCTTCGTAGGTGAGCGTGGTAGCCTGCTTTCTGGCGGCCAGCGGCAGCGTATTGCCATAGCTAGGGCCTTGATTTCTGATCCACGCATCGTGATCTTTGACGAGGCCACCAGTGCCCTAGACTATGAGTCCGAGCATATTATTATGGATTCCATTGACCGCATAGCTGAGGGGCGTACCATGCTGATGATCGCTCACCGCCTCTCCACCGTAGAAAACTGTGATGCCATCATCATGCTGGATCACGGTCGCATCGTGGAGGCAGGCAGCCATCAGGAGCTTCTGAGACGCCAGGGAGCATACTATCGTCTCTACATGGCACAGATGCAGGGCTGAGGCTGCGATCATGCCTTGTCAGCCGCCACAGGCCGTTTAAAGCATGGCTAGAGGACAGGCTTGTTGTGACAGAATGTATTTTGTGCTATACTGACAGTGTTTAATTTGAATATAATATACTCCGTTATGGAGAAAGGGGCATAACTAAGTTGAATATACTGTTTATACATCCATCTTATCCAGGGCAGTTCCTGTACCTGGCTACCCATTTAGCAGCAAATCCTGATAACCAGGTCTATTTCCTGTCTGAGGACAACGGCATCCAGGGAGAGTTGCCACATATTCGTAAGGGACTTTATCCCAAGCCAGAAGAAGTGGCAGAGGAGAAGTTCAAGGAAATGGGAGATACCAGCGACTTTATTAAGGCACACTTGGAGGGCAGGGCGGTGCTCCGTGCATTGGACTACCTTACCCGTGAGGTAAAGTTCATGCCGGATATCGTCATTGGCCACACCGGCTGGGGCAGCATGATGTACATCAAGGACTTTTACAAGCAGTACAACAAAGATATGCCTGTACTGGGGTACTTTGAGTGGTACTACAACAGTGATAATACTGATGGTGCCTGGTTCCCTGGTGAAAATCCTGGTATAGGTACACGAGTAGGCAACCGCAACCGCAATGCCAAGCTCTGGCTCAGCTATGAGGCCTGCGACCAGGGATTGGTTCCTACCAGATGGCAGTATGACCAGATGCCTGAGGAGTTCAGGCATAGGCTGAACATTATCCACGAGGGGATTGATACCGACTTCTGCAGTCCTCTGCCAGATGCACCGGAGCGTCCAGGATTGTCCATACATACCGACGATGTGAATCTTGACCTGCCTGAGGGCACTGAGATCTTGACCTACCTCTCCCGTGGCTTTGAGTCGCACAGGGGCTTTCCGCAGTTTATGGAAGCCATGCGTATCGTAATGAAGGAGCGTCCTGAGCTTCATGTGGTCATTGCAGGCACCGACCGTGTTTGCTACGGTCCTAAGCTGAAGGATACCAGCTTTAAAAAAGTTGAGGAAGAGAAGGGCGGCTATGATACTGACAGGGTACATTTTGTAGGCTTGCTGGATAGAATCAACTATCAAAAGATGCTGCGTTCTTCCTCCTGCCATGTATACCTGACCAGGCCGTTTATCCTCAGCTGGAGCATGCTGGAATCCATGAGCTTTAGCGTACCTATGGTATGCTCAAAAACTCCTCCATGCGAGGAGGTCATGGTAAACGAGGAAACAGGCCTTTTGGCAGACTTCCGCAGCCCGCATCATATTGCCCAGAAGATCTTGGAGCTGCTCAATGATCGTGAAAAGGCTCATCGCCTAGGCAAGGCTGCCCGTGAATTCGTCATCAAGAACTACAACCAGCAGGACTGTCTCAGAAAGCAGGAGAACCTTATCTACAGTATGGTACGCTGAAGATATCTTGGCTAATATATCTTAAAAATCGAGTAGGAGGGGGTTCTGCTTAGAACCCCCGACCTCTCACACCACCG
>CAVFWX010000076.1:1920-9922 GCA_963626225.1 Anaerotignum sp. | reverse complement strand
AAAAATGAACGGTACATCCGTTATCACGATGAAGAATGGGGCGTTCCGGTGCATGATGATCGGAAGCTCTTTGAGATGTTGATATTGGAGTGCTTTCAGGCTGGGTTGTCCTGGGAATGCGTCCTCAATAAGCGAGAAGCATTCCGTGAGGCTTTCGACGGCTTTGATCTGGATAAGGTCTGCGCATACAATGAAAGCAAGTTGGAAGTGGTGAGAAATAATCCTAGCATTATCCGTAACCGCCTGAAAATACAAGCTACCGTCACAAATGCACAGGCATTCCGCGAAATTCAGCAGAAATACGGCTGCTTCTCTGATTATCTATGGCACTGGACGGACGGCAAAGTAATTTATGAAATCGGTCGGACAAGCTCGGAGCTGTCGGATAACATATCCAAGGATTTGAAAAAAGCGCGGCATGAAGTTCGTGGGGACTACGGTCATTCGAAGGCATCTCAGAAATATTTTAAGTAACAAAGTAATTTAGCGTGAAAAAATCACCTTCTGGATTTTTCTGAAGGTGATTTTGGGTAGAAGTATATTATTTGAATATAGCGATACTATCTTCGGAACCAGGCTTTCATGGTGTCGAATATCTTCACCAGCTCCGGTTCTTCGATGATATATGGTACCATAGAGTACATATAGGAGAGGAATGGGCGGGAGAATACGCCGCGTTCGTAGGCGTACTGCTGATAGCCTGCCAGTCCAGCAGGATCGTATACCTCAATGCAGGCACAGCCGCCCATGATGCGGACTTCCTTGATGCGGGGATCGGTGAAATCCGCTAGCTCCCGGCGGGAGATTTCCTCAATGCGTTTTATCTTGGACATATAGTCTTCTCGTTCAAAGATTTCTATGCCCTTTAGGGCTACGGCACAGGCCAGGGCATTGCCCATAAAGGTTGGGCCGTGCATCAGGGCCTTGCGGTCATCATCGCTGTAGAAGGCATCATAGACCTTGTGGTTGGCTACGGTAGCGGCATGGCCTATATAGCCACCAGTGAGGGCTTTGCCCAATACCAATATGTCTGGCAGTACTACATCAGCCACAAAGCGGTGACCAGTACGGCCAAAGCCTGTTGCCACTTCGTCAAAGATTAGCAGCACATCGTATTGGCTGCACAGCTCCCTGGCCCGCTGCAGGAAGGAAATATCATACATCTGCATGCCACCGGCACCCTGCAAAAGAGGTTCCACAATAAAACAGTTCAACTGATCATGGTAGGTGGCAAAGGCTTCTTCCAATGCCTCAATGGTGGTAGGAATATGGATGCAACCAGCCTTTTGGTCTACGCCATCCTTTTGCTCAAAGGCAAAGTGATAGTCCTCGTCATCCCCAACCTCCATGGCCTTGAAGGTATCGCCGTGGTAGGCACGGTTGAGGGCTAGTACCAATGGACGATGGTTGCCTTTGTTTACATGGTACTGGAGGGCCATCTTTAGGGAAACCTCTACGGCAACGCTGCCAGAATCGGAGAAGAAGCAGTAGTCCAGATCCCCGGGGAGAAAATCCTTTAGCTTTTGGGACAGCTTTTGTACAGGTTCGTGGGTAAGGCCTCCTAGCATCACATGGCAGAATTTGTCTGCCTGCTCCTTGATGGCGGCCGTAAGCTCGGGATGCTTGTAGCCGTGGATCATGCACCACCAGGAGGAAACGGAGTCAATGAGCTTTTGGTCAGCGGTGTAGAGATATACTCCATTGGCATCCAAAATCTTATATGGCTCCTTCATATGCTTCATTTGCTGATAGGGATACCAAATCATTTATTTCACCTCATCGTAAATATTTTTTAGTACATTAATATCAATATCCAACTCTGTGGCTCCAGGCTGAACCTTGGCCAGGGTTGGCAGGCCTGTCATATGCTGGCACATGAAGATATTGTCATCTTCCATAACATTGCCTGGGTGATAGTTGTTGAAGATAATTCCCTTTAGGGGCAGGTTGTGGGCCTTCATGTATTCGTAGGTCAGTACCACGCTGTTGATGGTGCCAAGGCCTGCATCGGCAATCATGATACTGGCTAGGCCTAGCTCATGGATAACATCCTCCAGCTGGATTTTGGCTTCATCAAAGCAGATTGGGCAGAGAATGCCGCCGCTTCCCTCTACGGTAATGTAATCATATTGTGGTATTAAAGACTGGAAGCCCTCTTTTACACTGGACATTTCCACAGGATGTCCCTCGATGCGGGAGGCTAGGTGCGGGGAGTAGGCATTTTCGTAGACATAGTGGCACATGGAATCCAGGGATTGCTTTATGCCGGAGATGTTTTTGACAAAAAGGGCATCCCCAGGAATCAAGGAACCATCTGGGCGGCGGTCGTTGCCACTCATGGCAGCCTTGTAATAGGCGGGAGCACAGCCTGCCTCAGCCAGCTTCTTCACAATCAGTCCGGTAACATAGGTCTTGCCAATATCTGTACCGGTACCGGTGATAAATATACCTTTGCTCATAAAAAGACCTTCTTCTTGATTTTATTTATTGAACCTCATAAGGTGGGGTGATGTCACGGCCCAGGGCTTGGAGCATTTCCTTGTCGCTGCGGATAGTGGCACAAGCGGTGGTGGTCAGCATATTGCCGGTAATGGTGGCGGAGGCACCAGATTTGAAAGCACTTTCCCCATCACCGGTCAGCAGGGCACGGCCGGCACCCAGGCGGATATTGGCCTCTGGATTGATGTAGCGGAAAAATGCCACAGTGCGAAGGATATCTGCCTCGCTAAGAGCCTCCAGATGCTCCAGCGGAGTGCCAGGAATAGGCATCAGGGAGTTGATAGGAATGGAATCAATGCCTAGCTCAGCCAGGCTGATAGCCATGTCCAGACGATCCTCCCATGTCTCACCCATGCCGATAATGCCCCCGGAGCAGGCACACATGCCCTCGGCCTTTACTAGCTTCAGGGTTTCGATTTTCATATCATAGGTATGGGTGGTGCAGATATTTGGGAAGTTCCGCTTGGAGGTTTCTATGTTGTGATGATAGCTGGTAACACCGGCCTCGTGGAGGCGATGGAGCTGCTCTGCATTCAAAAAGCCCATAGAGGCACAAAGCTCTATATTGCATTTCTCGTTCATGGCCTCATAGGCGGCAATAGCGGCATCAAATTCTGCTCCCGTCAGAGCACGGCCAGCAGTAACAATGGAGAAGCGGTGGACACCCTCGGCTTCGTTCATGCGGGCTGCCTCTAGGATTTCTTCAGTGCTAAGCATTGGGTGGGACTGGCAGTCAGTGTGATTGTGGGCAGACTGGGCACAGAATTTGCAGTTTTCAGGACATTTGCCGCTACGGCCATTGATAATGGAGCAAAGATCCACATGGGTTCCCACGCAGGCAGCACGAATCCTGTCTGCTCCGGTGCACAAATCTTCTAAATCACAGGTAAGAAAAGCCTGCAAATCATCCTGCCTGGTAAGGCGGCGGCCGGCAATAATTTCATCAGCTAGCTTCAACATATCCATAGATAACTCTCCTTGTAAACCTAAATATATATTATGGTTAACATTTTAATGGTATAAGGAATTTATGTCAACTTATTTGCGATTTTAGTTGACATAAAAGAGCTTTTAGTGCTCCTATATTATAAAAACTGTACAAATTGTAGGTTTATTACGGGGATAGGCTGTTATTTTGCAATAGAGTTATAAAAATGGTATAATGAATTTCAAATTCGTGGAGCTAAAGGAGTGTATATTTATGCTGCGTTGGGGTCCTAAGACCAATATTTTCTGCCTTTGTGCAGGTCATTATACAGCGGACTATTATAATAGTTTCTTGCCGGTGCTGCTGCCATTTATCATGGCAAAGCTGGATATGTCACTGACCATGTGCGGTATGCTGGTAATGGTGCTGGCCTTTATGGCAAGCTCACTGCAGCCCTTTGTGGGATTTTTTACGGATCAGCATGACAGCAGTGGCTGGATGCTGGCGGCTATACCTCTGTGCGGCATTTCCATCTGCCTATCAGGATTGGTGCCGGACAAGCTGATGCTTTTTTTCCTGTGCATTATCCTGGGACTGACAGTGGCTTTTATCCATCCTGTAGGTAGTGCCCTGCTGGGGAAGGTAGGGGATTTGAAAAACATGGGCCGTATTATGTCCCTCTATGTTGTAGGAGGCAATCTGGGGGCGGCTGTGGCTCCGGTTTCCGTTATGTTCCTGCTGGATAGGTATGGTCTGGATGTACTGCCTCTTATTGCCTTGCCCGCAGTCGTATTGGGCGTGATTTTTTATTTTTCCGGCCTGCAGAAGCTGCCTTCTGCCAATGCCAAGAAAGCCAAGGGTACGGAATCTGTCAGCCTTGCCAAGATATTCAGCAATCGCTCTGTAGCTATGCTGAATGTAGCCATGGGCCTGAGATGCTGTACCCATGTATCTGTTTCTACATTTTTACCTATGCTTATGCTGTCCCACGGTGCCTCCAATGTAGTATCTGGCACCATGCTGTCAGTATTTCTGATGGGCTCTGCCATCGGTGGCTTTGTAGGAGGAGAGCTGGGAGATCGGTTTGGCCATAAGCGGCTTATGATGGTATCCCTTATTATGACCATATTCCCAACACTCTTGTTTTTCTGCTTCCCAGATGCAGGCATCTGGAGTAGCATCGTCCTGTTTTTTGCAGGATTTTTTGTGCAGGCTCCTCAGCCTAGCTCCATTGTATGGACAGGCAGACTTATGCCTAAGTATATTGGTGTGGCCTCCGGCATGATGATGGGACTGTGTTTTGGTCTGGGCAGCATTGGTGCAGCAGCCACAGCAGCTCTTGGTGATATTATTGGTCTGGAGAGTGCCATGTTCCTTAGCATCATACCTGTGGCTTTGGCGGCTTTGCTGGTTATTTTGACACCCTATACAATGGAAAAAGACTCCCAAAGCCTGCTATAATAGGGGTGTATTTTCTAATTGTCTGCATTTTGTCTGCAAGGGGTATTTTTAGCAAGGTTATTCTGGAGGACATTTTCAAATATATCGACTGTCTGTTTTTGCATAGTGGGTGTATTGTGTGCATAAATATTCATAGTTGTGGATATATTTGCATGACCTAATCTAGCGGAAATATCCTTGAAGGATGCGTTCCCTTCCACCAGGAGGGTGGCATGGGAATGGCGTAGGGAATGAGAGGAAAAGCCTACCCTTTTGAAACGCTTCCGGATAGATGTATAGACGACCACCTTGCCAAAATCATTCGCCACTACTGGCTGCACCAAAACAGTGCCCTGGGGGATAGCCTTCTTGCAGTACCCTATGGCCCCTTCGCTATCTGCGTACATATTGATATGCTGGCTGCCCTTCTGCATCCGGGTTATCTGCTGGTGCTGCCTCAAACGCCGCAAAAATTTCATCAGAGTAGGAGGGATAATGATTGTCCTAATGCTGCTGACGGTTTTAGGTGGAGAAAAGCGGTTTGGGATTTGGTTGATTTGCCTGTCGATAGTCATGGTATGTGCTTTCACATCTATTCTGTCCCAGGTCAGCCCTAGGGCTTCACCTATACGAAGCCCACAATTATACTGCAGCATGGCAACGATGCCGGCGGGGGTAAACTCTCCCAGCTGCTCCATAATCTCCTGGAATCGTTCTGGCAGGATGAATTCATGGGGACTTACATTGTCCGGCACTGTCTTTGGTAGCGGTATGCTTATCACCGGATTGCTGTTTATCAGCTGGGCTGGGAAAATGGCGTATTCCATGATGGCATGGAATATGGCACGGATTGCCATGATGGTTTTCTTGGCAAGCTTCTTTCTGGCCAGCAGGCTGATCCACTTGCTGACTGCCAGGGGATTGATTTCCTGTACCGGCATATTGCCAAGATATGGTATAATATGATTGTTGACATGGGAGACTAGGGTATTTATGTATGTGGGAGCGAAATCATCCTTTCGCATTTCCACATATTGCCGGATAAAATCTGTGAGGGAGATTTTCTCTGATGTAATGCCTATGTCTCCATGCTTCCATGAGATATAAGCGTCCATGCCTGCATCCAGGGCTTCTGTTTCTGTTTTGAAGCCGCCTTTTTCTACAACCTTGCGCCGGCCGTCCTCGTCCTTGCCGGCTTCAAAGATATAGCTGTAGCTTTTACCCCGACGGCGGGTTCTGATTCCTGCCATGTTAGCACCTCCTAAAACTACTATATAATATAGTAGGAAAATGAAAATCATACTGCATAAACAGCATGGGCAACCAATAAGGCTGCCCATCCGTCAACGCTCCTAGTGGGGCGTTATTTTTTTATGCTCTTTTTGCGTCTGTAGTACCCAAGCTTGATGAATCGGTATTTTGAGTTTTTTCAATACGAGCCATTTTGACTAGCTCCCATTCATCATCGGTTAGGTTTGGCGGGCGGTCCGAATCCGCAACCATTGGCGTTTTTGTGTCGGCGGCAAGGCGTTGCAATTCCTCCTGGTGCTTTCGCTCCATTTCCTGCCGTCTTTGCTCTTCCTCCTGCTGCTTTCGTTCCTCCTGACGTTTGGCCAGCAGGGCCTCTGCTACCTGGACGGTATAATCTGCCACTGCATCGGCCACTTCTGGCGGGAGCTTCAATAGCTGGCGAATCAGTACCTCATGATCTGGGGTCAGCTTGAATTCCTTGCCAAGCTGCTGCAAAATCATATCCTCGTTGCTGACATACTTGGGCCCGGTGCCCTGGAGCAGCCATTCCTCAGCCACATGGAAATTGCTGCAAATTAACTGAACATTTCGAGCGGTAATGGTGTAGCCTTCTTGCTCAAAACGGCTTGTGGTGCTTTTTGTCACACCTATTCTCTCTGCAAATTCCACGGTGTTAAGTTCTGCATCTTGGCGAACCTCTCTTATTCTAGCGTTAATAGACATATAATAACACCTCCTTTCAATTGATATATTCATTATAGTTGCATAGCGGGGAAAAAGCAATATAAATATGCTTGACAATAACTCATAGTGCAACTATAATACAAGTATAGAGTTGCACAGTGGGGAATATAAAGAACACAAATATAATTTTGCACAGCATTATCCCCACCTGTGGATAAATAGGAGGTAATTATGAGAAAGCTGCTATATTGCTCATTGGGAGATACCAACCTCTTTAAATGGGCAGAGAAAAACGGCAACACCTGGGAGGAACGCTCCATGAAGTGCTGTGAGTACGGCACGCCGGAGCTAGAAGAAGCCTATGCAGGCTTCAAGACGGTACTAGCGGATATGTTTCGCTTTGAGGGGCTGACTGATGCAGTGGCCCACAAGATAAGGATTGATTCTATCACCATCAGCTATGATGATGAATGGAAAAACCGTGATGTACAAAAACCGTGATGTACAAATCAAAGCAAAATATCTCCTGCCGGTGGTACTAGACCTAGCCAAGATAACCACGCCAAAGATTCCGGAGGATATTGGCAAGGATTACCCAGGGGCAATCAATCTAAAAGAATTGCTGGATGCCCTCCAGGACGAATGTTGTAAGTACATCGACGGCACTCGTGCCCAACAGATGCTGAACTTCGACGAATCCGCAAAAGATGCCGAAACCCCAGCAGAGGAAAAGTAGTTTCCTATATATAGGAGGGAAATATGTACATAGTACAGATAAGGTGGCTGGAAAAGCGAAACGGCAGATACCGCAAGTTCTACCTAAAACGCCAATGTCCTACCAGGGAAATCACCGCCAACTGGGTGAAAGAGGTATCCAACAAGCCCGAGGCAGTGCATATCCATATCACAGCATGGGACCAGCACCGTGATATTATCTACTTCCGCCATGATGACCATGTAGAAATGTATGACAGCATGGGCAACATGGTGGATAGGCTAGAGGATATTGGGAGAGAACAATAAATCTTTATGGCAGGATTGCTTTGCAAAACCCTGCCAGCCCTGATAGAGGGACTGATGAATAGACTGCACCGAGGAGTGTATAGGTCTCCTTTGGGATAAGGACGTTTTTTATGGGTTTTCTTAGTCCTGCATCAGCTCCTGTATCAAGGCTGGCAATAGCATCCAGTGAATCGAGAA
>CAVFWX010000076.1:0-1910 GCA_963626225.1 Anaerotignum sp. | reverse complement strand
GATGTATAGACTGCACCGAGGAGTTAAGACATCTCCTTTGGGATAAGGATGTTTTTTTTAGTGGGTTTTCTTCGTCCTGCATCAGCTCCTGTATCAAGGCTGGCAATAGCATCCAGTGAATCGAGAATAGGCAAAAGTTGTAATTGGACGGGGCTTTTGTTTGTGTCTTTGCCTGGGTGGATAGCTTCGAGGAGATAGCTATCATTATTGCCTGCTTTGCCGGTGCCCCGAAAACAATCTCTTTAACCTGTTATTACCCCAATAATGCATATTTAGTTCTTCGCGAACATATAAAAACTTCTTTCAATGTACACAGCTCCTAGCGAGCATAAACAAACTCTTTTTAAGGTAAATTTTCTTATTCCTATGTTTTCGGGGTACCCGGCAAGGCTGGCAACAGCCTTAGTATTCCTCTCTTTTAAATTTATACTCACAAATGCAACTGTGGTACAGACTGCACCCCACACCTCCTATATAAAAATAGAAAGCTGGGGGATAAGGATGTGGACTTTTTGGTACTGTTGAATGTTTGCCACATCCTGCCACGGTTGCCCGCTTCGGCGGGGGCTATAGCTATTGTTGCTATAGTAGTGGGGCTTTGGATAGCTCAAGGCCCCGCTGTTATGGCCATAATATCTACACAGACAAGGAGGCAGTTTCCATTGAATAACAAGAATACCAACAATGAGGCATCTGCCCAGGATATGGTTCCGGCATTTGCTAAGACGATTACGAGATACAGCCAGCTTGATGGGTTTACCCCTAAAGACAGCAAAATCGTAATAGATGCGACAAAGATATATGCTAACGGCTTTTCCCAGGGCTATGCCATGGGCAAGGACAGGAGCATCACGGAGTAAGTGAAATAGGAGGTAAGTATTATGGCATCCCTAACAATTCACAGCATACCTCAACCCCAGGTCAGAGGGGACAGCAACAGGGATTTGTTCCTGAAGCTAAAGGCCCAGATAACAAGGCTGGAAGAAAAACTGACAATGATGGACAGCAAGACGGACTATCTTATGACCAGAGATCAGGTAGCCAAGCTGTTCCAGGTAGATGGAAGGACCGTCACCGCATGGCTTAACCAAGGCAGGCTGCCTGGAGTAATCGCAGACAGTGGCGGCACTCGGGTAAAGTACCGCCACAGCGATGTGATGGCATTCATGCAGAGCCTAGAGGCTGTGCATAGCAATGGAGCGTACAAGGAAAAGAAGGGGGCAAGGAAAAAATGAGAAAGCTGGCAAAAATCATCAAGGGAATCTGTTCAAGCACACTGGGATTTGTGGGCATGGCTCTGATCCTTGCCTGCCTCCTGGGCTGGTGCTATGAGAGCAAGGAAAAGCAGGAAGAAATCTACACCGTAAAGTATGGGGACACCCTCAGCGAAATCGCTGAGGTGTATGCCCAGAAGGACGAAACCGGCAGAGATACAGCAGAAATCATGCAGGACATCGTGGAGCACAACGCAGACTTGCAGAGAAACAAAACCATCCACCCAGGGCAGGAGCTGAGGGTTGTGTACTGGGTGGAGAAGGACTGATGCAAGGGGCGTGCTGATGATGAAGGACATTTGGTTAGTAGCAAGGTATATCCCTAATCTTTTGTGGAGGTTAATAAAGGAAGTCGTGTCATTGGCACGGGAACTTTATATAGAAATGCCGCTTTATTTCTTATCAGTGATAGGATGTGGTGTTTTGGACGATTTTAGGGAATACAAGAAAAGAAAAAATGCCACCGCTGGTGACGACAGCAGTGGCAATGAAGAATTGGATTTTTTTTATTTCTTTGAACGAGAAAGAACTAGGCGTGCTTCTTCCAACGCAGAAGTAGATCCCGGAGGCTTAGACATATTCTTACAAGCATATTGTGATTATGCTGCTTATCGGCATCCAGAATTAGGAGATCGA
>CAVFWX010000075.1:0-10039 GCA_963626225.1 Anaerotignum sp. | reverse complement strand
AAGGCCCAAGCCAGACCGACGAAACCGTTTGGAGCGGCCGCACCGACACCAACAAGCTAGTCCTCTGGAGCCACAAAGACGAACAGCCCGGCGACCTTGTACATGTAAAGGTACAGCAAGCTCAGACTTGGCTATTAAAGGGACAGATGGAATAATAGAGTGCTGAATGTATTTCAGATAGAACAGGAGAAATTATGGAACTAACCCCTATGCAAAAGCAGTATATGGAAATCAAGGAGCAGCATCCCAACGAAATATTGTTTTTCCGTCTGGGGGATTTCTATGAGATGTTTTTTGAGGATGCAGTTGTGACCTCCAGGGAGCTGGGCCTTACCCTCACCAGTCGCAGCGGGGATATGGACAAGAATCCCATGTGCGGTGTGCCATATCATGCAGTAGACGGCTATCTGGCAAAGCTGGTATCCAAGGGCTATCGGGTGGCTATTGCAGAGCAGATTGGGGACCCTAAGGCCAAGGGATTGACCAAAAGAGAGGTAGTCAAGGTAGTAACCCCTGGCACCATTTTGGAGGAGTCTGCCTTGAAATCTGCCCAAAACAACTACATCGCCCTGGTATCTGAAAGTAGTGATACCTTGGTGTTGGCAGGGGCGGATATTTCCACCGGAGAGTGCTTCTACGGCATTTATACCGGCAATGACAGGCTGCAGGGGCTTTGTGACGAGCTGTATCGTCTGGGAGTGCCGGAGCTTTTGGTGCTGGGGGATTTGTCCTGTCGCAAGGAACTGGAAAAATTTGTCCAGCTGCGGCTGGAGCATTGCATCTTTACCAATTTGTCGGAGCCGGCCAAAAATATAGATGATCTCATTATCCAGCATTTTGATATCAACAATCGGCCGGAAAAGGGAGCACCAGAGGTGGCCGTTGCCACTTTGCTAGGGTATCTCCACGAAACCGTAATGACGGATCTTTCCCATCTGTCCCAGCTCAACAAGCTGGACTATGCAGAAAATCTGGTGGTAGATACCTATACCCTCAGAAATCTGGAAATTACCCGTAACCTGCGGGATGGTGGCAAGAAGGGTACCCTGTTCTCAGTATTGGATTTTACTCACACAGCCATGGGCACCAGGTTGCTACGGAAATGGCTGGAATACCCTCTCATGAACATCGGGGAAATCAACAAGCGGCTGGATGCAGTGGAGGAGCTAAAGGATAATTTCCTCCTGCGGCAGAATCTCCAGGAGTCCTGCAAGAGCATCTATGATTTTGAGCGGCTGCTGACCCGTATCGAGGTAGGCAGTGCCAATGCCCGGGACATGGTGGCCCTCCGTAGCTCCTTCCAGGCTTTGCCGGCTATAAAGTCAAATCTGGCAGATACCAAGGCAAGGCTGCTAAATGACTGCGAAAAGAACATCCATCTCTATGATGATCTGGCAGAGCTGCTGGAAAAGGCCATCGTAGATGATCCTGGCCTTACCATTCGGGATGGTGGCATTATCAAGGACGGCTACAATGAGGAGCTGGACGAGTACCGCCGGATTGCCCACAACAGCAAGCAGCTGCTGCAGGAGATGGAGGAGCGGGAGAAGGAAAATACCGGTATCCGCTATCTGAAAATCGGCTACAACAAGGTTTTTGGCTATTATATCGAGGTTCGCAACAGCGGGACGGACAAGGTGCCGGAGCATTATGTCCGCAAACAGACCTTGGCCAATGCGGAACGCTACATTACTCAGGAACTGAAGGAATTTGAGACAAAGATACTGGGAGCCCAGGAAAAGATTGTGGCCATTGAGTACAATCTCTTTTCACAAATCCGTGAACAAATCAAGGCACAGCTAGGGGACATCCAGGCAACAGCCAGGAAAATTGCGGTATTGGATGTGCTGACAGGTCTGGCGGAGGCAGCGGATAGCTACAGCTATGTACGGCCGCAGCTAGTGCCAAAGGGACAGGTAAATATCAAGGAAGGCAGGCACCCACTGGTGGAACGTATTCTCCAGCGGGAGCTTTTTGTGCCAAATGATACAGCCTTAAATCACAATGATTGCGAGATTATGCTGATTACGGGGCCAAATATGGCGGGCAAGTCCACCTATATGCGCCAAACAGCCCTTTTGGTGCTGATGGCCCAGGTGGGCAGCTTTATTCCTGCCAAGGAGGCCATTATATCTCCTGTGGACAGGATTTTTACCCGCATCGGTGCCAGCGATGATTTGATTAGCGGCCAAAGCACCTTTATGGTGGAAATGAACGAGGTGGCACAGATTTTGAAATATGCCACCAAGGACAGCCTGGTGATTTTGGATGAAATCGGCCGTGGTACCAGCACCTTTGACGGCATGAGCATTGCCCGGGCGGTTATTGAGCATATTGAGAAGAAAATCCACGCCATGACCCTCTTTGCCACTCATTATCATGAGCTGACGGATCTGGAAAATGACAAGATAAAGAATTACTGCATCGCTGTCAAGGAAAAGGGCGGGGATATTACCTTCCTGCGGCGGATTATTCCCGGGGCAGCAGACAAATCCTACGGCATTCATGTAGCCAAGCTGGCAGGGCTTCCAGCCACCGTTACCAACAGGGCGGAAAAGATATTGGCAGGGTTGGAGGAAAATGGCATTTCCTTGGAAGTGGAGGCAGCTGCTGGGGAAAATGGCGTTTCTAAATCCGCTGGTACAGACCAGGTTGCAGCATCTAAGTCCGGCTCTGGTAGTGGTAAGCAATCGACTTTGGCGGGAGGCATGGGCTCCCTCTTTGGCAACAGCCTGTCTGATGATTTGTTGAAGCTGGACATTATGACCATGACCCCCCTTGAGGCTATCAACGAGCTGTACCGCCTGCAGCAGCAGGCCAAGGAGGAGGCGGGACTGGGATGAGCTTTGTACATGTACTAGATGACAATACCATCAATAAAATCGCCGCCGGCGAGGTGGTGGAGCGTCCGGCCTCCGTTATCAAGGAACTGGTGGAAAATGCCATGGATGCCCGGGCAGACCGCATCGAGGTAGAAATCCTGGCAGGAGGCACCAGCTTTATGCGGGTAACGGACAACGGCATCGGCATGAGCCGGGAGGATGCAGAAAAGGCCATCCTTCGCCATGCCACCAGCAAGATTGTCCAAGTGGATGATCTCCAGTCCATTGGCACTCTTGGTTTTAGAGGTGAGGCCCTGCCTAGTATTGCCTCCGTGTCCAGATTTGTGCTCCAGACCCGTCAGGCAGGGGCAGAGCTGGGGACAGAAATCCGGATTTCCGGTGGCAAGACCACGGATATTGACGATGCAGGGTGCAATCTAGGCACCACCATCAAGGTGGAGGATTTGTTTTTCAATACCCCGGCCCGGAAGAAATTCCTCAAGACCAATAATACGGAGTCCGGCAAGATTAATGAATTTATGATAAAGCTGGCCATTTCCCGGCCGGATATTGCCTTTAAATTTATCAACAACAACAAAACCGCCATGTCCACTCCGGGGAAGGGCAATCTCAAGGAAACCCTCCAGAGCATCTACGGCGGGACAGTAGGAGAATCCCTGCTGCCTTTGGAATTTCAGGATACGGATATAAAACTTACAGGCTTTGTCTCCAAGCCTTCCGCTATCCGCAGTAGCCGCAGCTGGCAAACCTTTATTGTCAACGGACGAATTATCAGTAGCCGTGCCATTGCCAAGGCCATTGACAATGCCTATCACGCCCTGATACCAAAGACCGGCTATCCTCTGGTGGCCATGAATATCCATGTGCCCCAGCATACTATTGATGTGAACGTCCATCCCCAGAAAAGCGAGATGAAATTTGAGGACGAAGGGCGGATTTTCAAGGCTGTGTACAAAGCGGTGCTGGATGCCATTCATCCCAAGGATGGGGAAACAAACCTCAACCATCTGGCAGCTACGGTGGAAAATGTCCAGCGTCACGCAGACAAAGGCATTCAGGAAATGAAGCTGGAGATGCCGGAGTATACCATGCCGCTAGACAGTCAAAATAGCGGAACAGGGGCCAACAGCCATAGCTTCAGCAGTCCTTATAGAGCAGGCAACTATGATGCAAATTATCAGCCCACCATGAGCTGGCATGAGGGAGCTAGTGTACTGCGGCAGGAAAAATCAGCAGAAGAACATGCTACTGTTCCTATGATGCTGGAAAATACCCCGAAGGTTGATTTTATGAAGCGTGAGAGCAGTCCTAGTGAGCAAGTAGCAGAAGCAAGACAGGCAGCATCCCCAACTGCCCCGATGATTCCCATTGGCCAGGTGGACAATACCTATATCATTGCCCAGGATGCAGATAGCCTGTACATAGTAGATCAGCATGCTGCCCATGAGCGGGTGCTTTTTGATAGGTTTTGTGCCCAGGCGGAGGATATTCCCTCTCAACAGCTTTTGGTGCATCTGATTTTGGATTTCAGCAGCCACGAAAGTGAAATCATCGAGGCCAACAAGGAGCTGTTGGAGAGTCTGGGCTTTGGACTGGAGCCTAGCGGCCCTAACCAGTTCCGGCTGACAGAGGTACCGGCAGATGTGCCCAGCAGCGAAGCAGAGGACTTTATACGGGAGGTGCTGGCCTCTATGGAAGAGCTCCACAAGCCAACAGCGGCGGAGCTGCGGCAGGCGGCATTGGCTACCACAGCCTGCAAGGCGGCCATCAAGGCTGGCTTTAAGTTGAATTACCGCCAGATGGAAATTCTTTTGCAGGAGCTAAACGATACAGCCATGCCGTATACCTGCCCTCATGGCCGTCCTACCATATTGAAGTTCAGCACCGGGGAGCTGGCCAAGATGTTTAAAAGAACAGGATTTTAGAATGAAAGCAGTTATTACTACAGAAAGAAAATGTCGGCCTGAAAGCCTGGCTCTGGCGGAAAGATTGTCCCAGGAGCTGCAGTTGGAGCTGGTGGAACGCCATAAGGAATCCATGGAAAAGCTGATGGCCAAGCATCAGGCTGATGGGGTGCTGGTGGCTTTTCCTGACAAGCTAAAACTCTTTAGCGAATCAGGGGAGATGTTTTTCCATCCCAATATGGCACAGCTGCGGGTAAAAAATCTCCGCAAGGGAGAAAATGACCACATGTCCGAGGCTATGGGGCTAAAGCCGGGTATGTCCGTTTTGGACTGTACCCTGGGCTATGGTTCCGATGCCATTGTAGCCAGCTTTGGGGTAGGGGATAGTGGCAGTGTTGTTGGAGTCGAGGCAAGTCCCTTGATTGCTGCAGTTACAGCCCATGGTCTGCAGCATTTTCCAGCCAGCAATGCTCCCTTGTTATCTGCCATGCGGCGGATAAAGGTAGTGAATATGGATTACCTTGAGTATCTCAGGCAGCAGCCGGACAAATCCGTAGATGTGGTGTACTTTGACCCCATGTTCAGAAAGCCACTGACCGCCAGCAGCGGCATTTCACCTATCCGCAGCGTAGCAAATCACAATGCCCTAAGCCAGGAAGCCGTTTCTGAAGCTCTGCGAGTAGCCCGCCACCGGGTAGTAATGAAGGAAGCCAGCGGTAGCCCCGAATTCCCCCGACTAGGATTCAACCAAATCATGGGAGGCAAATATGCACCTATCCACTATGGAGTAATTATGATATGAAGCAAGTATAGACAGATACTAAAAAATACACAAATGTCCTCTTCCACTATTGTCAATCTCCTTGTTCTCTGCTATAATATCCGTTGTATGTAGAAAAACATCTTTATAGGGTGTACGGAGGTAAGTTAGCACATGAAAAAAACAGAGAAGAATGGCTATTTCCTGGTACGTGAGGAAATTTTGCCAGAAGCCATCAAAAAAACCATCAGAGTCAAGGAAATGCTGAAGCGGGGCGATGCCAGAACCATCAACGAAGCTGTAGAAAAGATGGAGCTGAGCCGTAGTGCCTACTATAAATACAAGGATTATGTATTCCCATTCTACGAGGCCAGCCAGAACAAGATTGTCACTTTGACTTTCCTGCTGGAGCACAAGAAGGGCGTATTGTCCAGCGTGCTGAATACAATCTCTGCTGATTCCGGCAGCGTCATGACCATCAATCAGGGCATTCCCCTTCAGGGAGTGGCCAACGCCACCGTATCCATTGAGACAGCCAATATGGCCGTGGATCTGGAGGCATTGCTGGACAAGCTGCGTATGGTAGACGGCGTGAAACGCATGGAGGTTTTGGGACAGGCGGCTCAGTAAGGCTGCCAGACTGCCACGGGGGATGTGCAGTCACCCCGGGTAGGGTCCGGAGAGGAGAAGGTACTTATATATGTCCAAAGATATTAAAATCGGTTTGCTGGGTTCCGGTACTGTAGGAACCGGTGTTGTGAGAGTTCTTCAGGAAAATGGCCAGGATATTGCCCAGAAGGTAGGTGCTACCATCAGCGTAAAGAAAGTCCTGGTACGGGATGTAACCAAGAAGCGTGAATATCTGGATGCCGTGGAGCTGACAGACAACGCCCTTGATATCATCAATGATCCTGAAATTGATATTGTAGTGGAGCTCATGGGCGGCCTGCATCCTGCCTTTGAGTACATGCTGGATGCCATGAAGAACGGCAAGCATGTGGTTACTGCCAACAAGGATGTGGTGGCTCAGATGGGCCATGAGCTCTTTGAGATGGCAGAAACCAAGGGAGTGGATTTCCGCTTTGAGGCCAGCGTAGGCGGCGGTATTCCTATTATTACCCCACTGAAGGAATGTCTCTCAGGCAACAAGATTACCGAGATTATGGGCATTGTCAATGGTACCACCAATTATATGCTGACCCAGATGACGGATCAGGGAGCAGATTATTCAGACGTGTTGAAGGATGCCCAGGCCAAGGGCTATGCTGAGGCCAATCCTGCCGCCGATGTGGAGGGACTGGATGCTGCCCGTAAGGCTGCTATCCTGGCTTCTATTGCCTTTAACAGCCGGGTAGGGCTGGATCAGGTATCTGTGGAGGGTATCACCAAGATTGAGTCTGCAGATATTAGCTACGCCAAGGAACTGGGCTATGTCATAAAGCTTTTGGCTGTTGCCAAGGACTATGGCGAGGCCGGCATCAATGTACGGGTACATCCGGTATTCTTGCCAAGCAGCCATCCATTGGCCTCTGTCAATGATGTATTCAACGCCATCTTCCTCCGGGGCAATGCCATCGGAGATGCCATGTTCTACGGCCGGGGAGCAGGCTCTTTGCCTACTGCTTCTGCTGTTACGGCAGATATTATCAGCGAGGCTCGGAATATCGTCAGTGGTACTCACTCCATGGTGGGCTGTACCTGCTACAATCATCGCAATTTCTGCCCCCTAGAAGATACTGAGTCCTCCTACTATGTTCGCCTCCATGTGGAGGACGAGCCAGGGGTGCTGGGCTCTATCGCTACTGCCTTCGGTGAAAGCGGTGTCAGCCTGAAATCCGTTATCCAGACCCGCAAAGTAGGCACTCATGCAGAAATTGTGGCTGTTACCCATGTGGTAAAGCACAAAAATGTGTTGATGGCGGCAGATATTCTCAAGAGCCTTGATGTGGTGGACAGCATCCGCAGCATCATCCGTGTGGAGCAGGAGTAAGGGCTGGTAAGGAGGCTTTCCAATGGACAAGGACAAATTTGTAAAGGTAAGGGTGCCGGGCACCTCTGCCAACTGTGGCCCAGGCTTTGACTGCCTGGGAGTGGCATGTACCATCTACAATGAGCTAGAGCTGAAGCTGCTGCCGGAGGAGCGTCTGGAAATCAACATCACAGGGGATGGAGCGGAAAATATCCCTACAGATGAGCGGAACATCGTATGGCGTTCCATCCAGAAGTTGCTGAAAAGGGCAGGCAAGGAAAACGAATACAAGGGTGCCATCATCAATATGCACAACGGCGTGCCTCTTTCTAGGGGCCTTGGCAGCAGTGCCACAGCCATTGTGGGAGGACTAAAGGCAGCCAATGAATTTTTGGGCAATCCTTTTACCCGCCGGGATCTTTTGCAGATGGCCACGGAGATTGAGGGGCATCCGGATAATGTTGCCCCAGCTATCTTTGGTGGCTTTACCATCAGCATTGTTCGCAACAACAAGCCGGAGTGCTTCTGTCTGATGCCAAAGCTGAAAATGAAGCTTGTGGTGGCTGTGCCGGATTTCTTCCTGCCAACCAAGGCTGCCAGGGCTGTGCTGCCAAAGGAAGTGCCTATGCAGGATGCGGTGTACAACATCGGCCGGGCGGCCATGCTGACAGCTGCTCTTTGCAAGGGCAACAAGAGCTTCCTCCGCAGCGTCTTTGACGATGCCCTGCACCAGCCATATAGGGCCAAGCTGATACCGGGCATGTACGATGTATTCAAGGCAGCCCGTGAGGCCGGAGCCTTAGGAGCCAGCATGAGCGGTGCCGGCCCATGTCTCATAGCCTTTACAGCAGAGAACCCTGAGGCCGTAGGAGATGCCATGGTAGATGCTTTTGCCAAGCACGATGTCAAGGCAATTTATCATGTATTTGATATAGACAACCAGGGTGCGGTAGCAATCTAATAGTAAAATCGGAGCTGCACATGCGGCTCCTTTTTGCTTTTCAGGAGCAAGTTGCATTTTGAGAATAAAAAATGAGCCGATTGGCGACAAAACCATATCGACTCACTAAAATGTGAACTATTTTCTTAATATATACTTGACTCCTACATACCCTACGCCATATAGCAAAATCATCGGTAAAGCCATCATGGTCTGGCTGATGACATCCGGTGGAGTCAGGAGAGCACCAATAACAAAGCAGATAAGAATCACAATGCGGAACTTGGCCGCCAGCATCTCAGAGGTAATAAGCCCCATCCAGGCCAGCACCATCATAATAAGGGGCAGCTCAAACAGCAGCCCAAAAGGCAGCACAAAGGTCAGCACAAAGTCAAAATAGCTGCCTGCCGACAGGAAGGGCTGGAAATCCGCTCCCCCCATGCCTAGGAAAAAGGTCATGGCCAGAGGCAGCACCAGCTTGAAGGAAAACAGAATGCCTCCTACAAACAGCACCACGGAGAAAGGAACCAATGCGGACAGGATAAGCCTTTCCCGCAGGGTTAGGGCCGGCAGCAAAAACGCCCATGCTTCATAGAAAATCACTGGCAGAGCCAGGATAAAGCCTGAAAAAAGGGTTACCTTCACATAGACGAAGAATGCCTCCGCCGGCTGCATATAGTAGAGCTTGCCGGCAGGCTCGATGAGCCACAGCATGATTTCATCTAGGAAGTTGTAGGCAACGGCAGTGCCAATAGCTATAGCCACTATGCTGTAGATGATACGCTTACGTAGCTCCGTCAGATGCTCCAGCATGGACATATCCACGCCGCCTTCTGGCTCATCTAGGGACTTCTTAGCCTTTGCCTCTGCCACCTCAGCTGCAGCTTCTGAAGTATTTTCCATATTATTTTGCCTTGTCACTGTCAGACTTCTTTTCCTCTATGGTGGTCACATCCTCGACGATATTGCGCTCGGCGTTCTTGAATTCACGGATGCTCTTGCCAAGGGCCCTGCCCACATCAGGCAGTTTGCCTGGGCCGAAAACCACCAGGGCAATAACCAATATAAGAATCAGCTCCGTAACACCAATGCCACTGAACATAAGAAAATCTCTCCCTTCAAATCAAAACAAAGACGGTTTGCCGCCACATCAACATATTATACCCCCTGTACAGGGCAAAAGGCAAATAAAAATACCGACCCCCGTTGGTTGGATTTTGCTCCAGCCCTTGGGGGTCGGTTCATTATGTTAGTCTCAGCCCTTGCCATGTACGGCATCATCGATGGCGGTGCCAGCCACATAGGTGCCTCCGGCGATGGCCAGACCGCCGCCTACGATGGCGTGGATACCGGTCAGGGCCATGCCGCCGGCGATGAGGGTAGCTCCAACGCCGCAGGTCAGTGCACCTACGGCAACACCTACAACACCGATGGCAACAGCTGCGATGGTATGCCAGTGCTTCTTGAACCAATCACCGATACCGCCGCCTACAACACAGTCCATGATGTCGTCATCCAGCTGGGCCTTAGGCTGGGTAAGGTAGTCCACAGCCTTGTGATAGGCCTCCTTGAAGTCCTCCAGCTTGATCTGGAAATACTTGCTGGCTACTGTGAACATATCCT
>CAVFWX010000074.1:0-10082 GCA_963626225.1 Anaerotignum sp. | reverse complement strand
GTGCTAAGGGTGAACTGACCAGTACCATCAGCCCATATTCATGTATCTTTGCTGTTCTTGCGTTGTCGACAACTCTTGGCATAGTCATAGCTATGCCTGCGAATTGTCTTCTAGCAAGATACAGCAAATCTACACAAATCTGGACTAATATACTTGGTCAGCTCACCCTTGCGATTCGTGAGCCAAGCCCCTCACGAGAGCTTAGCATCCGCTATGTCGAGTTATGAGCGAGAGCGGGTCGACGAGGGTATACTCCCTGCGCTATTTTTATGCCTTTTAAGCATAGTGTAATAAACCTAAAGTAAATTAGGCATATTATAAGATAAGCAAAATTTATGGATAAACTATTGTTTTTTCACCTTCATTTATGGTATCCTAATAGCAGAGAAAATGCAGATGACAACCACAGGTTGCCACTGCCTATTCACCCAAATATCCCAGATGAAAAACAGGGGGAAAACATAGGAGGATAATATGTTAAGCAATCAGCAGTGGAATGGATTTGCCGGAAATCTCTGGCGCGAAGAAATCAATGTACGGGACTTTATCCAGAGCAACTATACACCATTTGATGGCAATGAAAGCTTCCTGGCAGATCCAACTGATGCAACAAACAAGCTGTGGGACAAGCTGCAGCAGCTGCAGAAGGCAGAGCGTGAGAACAACGGCGTTTTGGACATGGACACCGATATCGTGGCCAGCCTGACCTCTCATGCACCAGGCTACATCGATGCAGACCTGAAGGAGCTGGAGAAGGTTGTTGGTCTCCAGACTGACAAGCCTCTGAAGCGTGCTTTCATGCCTTATGGCGGCATCAAGATGGCAGAGCAGTCCTGCACCAACTATGGCTTTGAGCCAAGCGAGCGTCTCCATGAGATTTTCACCAAGTACCACAAGACTCACAACCAGGCTGTATTTGATGTATACACCCCAGAGATGCGTCTTGCACGTCGCAGCCACATCATCACTGGTTTGCCTGATACCTATGGCCGTGGCCGTATCGTAGGCGACTATCGTCGTGTTGCCCTCTATGGTGTTGACCAGCTCATCGCTTTCAAGAAGGAAGACCAGGCCAATGTAGGCGGCGACGGCGTTATGACTGATGAGGTTGTTCGTCTCCGTGAGGAGCTGGCTGAGCAGATCCGTGCTCTCCAGGGCCTGAAGGAAATGGCTGCTTCTTATGGCTATGATATTTCTGCACCAGCTAAGGATGCTCGTGAGGCTGTTCAGTGGCTGTACTTCGGCTACCTGGGTGCTATCAAGACCCAGAACGGTGCTGCTATGAGCGTAGGCCGTGTTTCCACCTTCCTGGATATCTACATCCAGAGAGATATTGAGGCTGGCAAGCTGACTGAGGAAGAGGCTCAGGAGCTCATCGACCATATGGTTATGAAGTTCCGTATGGTACGTTTTGCACGTATCACTTCCTACAACGAGCTCTTCTCCGGCGACCCAGTATGGGCTACTCTGGAAGTTGGCGGTACCGGCATTGACGGCCGTCACATGGTTACCAAGAACGACTATCGTTTCCTCCATACCTTGGAGAACATGGGACCTTCCCCAGAGCCAAACCTGACTGTTCTTTATTCCTCCAAGCTGCCTGAGAACTTCAAGCGTTATGCAGCCAAGATCTCCATCACCACCAGCTCCATCCAGTATGAGAATGATGATGCCATGAAGATCGCTTGGGGCGATGACTACTCCATCTGCTGCTGCGTATCCGCAACTCAGACCGGTAAGGAGATGCAGTTCTTCGGTGCTCGTGCTAACCTGGCAAAGTGCCTCCTCTACGCTATCAACGGCGGTGTTGATGAGAAGAGCGGCGACCAGATTGGACCTGAGTATCGTGGCGTAACTGGCGATGTTCTGGACTACAACGATGTTATCGTTAAGTTCGATCGCATGATGGATTGGCTGGCAGGTCTCTATGTAAATACTCTGAACCTGATCCAGTACATGCATGACAAGTACTACTATGAGGCTGAGGAGATGGCTCTCATCGATACCGATGTACGTCGTACCTTCGCAACCGGTATTGCTGGTTTCTCCCATGTAGTTGACTCCCTGTCTGCTATTAAGTATGCTAAGGTTACTGCTGTACGCAACGAGGCTGGCATCGTAATCGACTACAAGACCGAGGGCGACTTCCCTCGCTATGGTAACGATGATGAGCGTGCTGACGAAATCGCTAAGTGGCTGCTGAAGACCTTCTTGGAGAAGATTAAGTCCCGTCACACCTACAGAAATTCCGAGCCTACTACTTCCATCCTGACCATTACCTCCAACGTTGTATATGGTAAGTTCACCGGTGCTATGCCTGATGGCCGTCCATTCGGTGCTCCACTGTCCCCTGGTGCAAACCCAAGCTATGGTGCAGAGGAGAGCGGTCTGCTGGCTTCCCTGAACTCCGTTGCCAAGCTGCCTTATGAGTGGGCACTGGATGGTATTTCCAACACCCAGAGCATGACTCCAGAGGCTCTCGGCCATGATGACGAGGAGCGTACCACTCAGCTGGTAAGCGTAATGGATGGTTACTTCGATCAGGGTGCACATCACCTGAACGTAAACGTATTTGGCCGTGAGAAGCTGCTGGATGCTATGGAGCACCCAGAGAAGCCTGAGTACGCAAACTTCACCATCCGCGTATCCGGCTATGCTGTTAAGTTCATCAACCTGACTCGTGAGCAGCAGGAAGATGTAATTTCCAGAACCTTCCATGAGCGCATGTAATGATATTTCAATGGCTCCACCTGTCTATGGGCAGGTGGACTCCATTGAGAGCTTTGGCTCTGTTGATGGGCCGGGGCTGAGATATATTGTATTCCTGAAAGGGTGTCCTCTCAGGTGCAAGTATTGCCACAATCCAGAAACCTGGGGTGGCGATGAGGGCCAGCGTCAGACCTCCCAGGAGGTGCTGAAGGCAGCTCTCCGCTATCGTCCATATTGGAAAAACGGCGGCGGCATCACCGTATCTGGTGGCGAGCCTATGCTGCAGATGGACTTTGTGACAGACCTTTTCCGCCGTGCCAAGGCAGAGAAGATTTCTACCTGTATCGATACCTCCGGGGCAGTGTTCAGCCGGGAGCCGGCAAAGCTTCAGGCTATCAATGAGCTGCTGGAGGTAACTGATTTGCTGCTTTTGGATATCAAGCATATTGATAATGAAAAGCATCGGGAGCTTACTGGCAGGGACAATACCAATATCTTGGACTTTGCCAGATACCTGGCAGACATGGGCAAGCCTGTATGGATTCGCCATGTGCTGGTGCCGGGCATCAATGATGATCAGGAAAGCCTGGAAAAGACCAGGGATTTTGTAGCCTCACTGGGCAATGTCCAGAGGCTGGAGATACTTCCTTATCATCGTCTTGCCATGCACAAGTATGAAGACTTGGGCATTGAGTATAAGATTCCGGATATTCCGGAGCCTGACAAGGAAAAAGTCCGCTGGGCACAGGAAATCCTGGGTACAGAAAACTATCAGGGATACAAAAACAAATAAAATCAGTACGCAGCGGAGCAATCTGCTGCGTATTTTTTTGAAAAGCACAGGGCTTCTAGAGAGCCGTAAATAATTCTATGAAAAATTGACACTGCCGCTGTATAAATGCTATGATATATGGGTAAAACAATGGAATGAAATATTCCGTGCTCAGGTATCACCGTATCCTGAGTCCTTTTTAATGATAATAATGCAGGTTAGTTAGGGAGGAAATTGATTTATGATCGAACGGTACACAAATCCTGAAATGGGCAGAATCTGGACTCTGCAGCATGAGTTTGAGGTTATGCTGGATGTGGAGATTGCAGCTTGCGAGGCTATGGCTGAGCTGGGTGAGATCCCAAAGGAAGCAGCTGAGAATATCCGTGCCAAGGCAAAATTTGATCTGCCACGTGTAAAAGAGATTGAGAAGGTTACCAACCATGATATTATTGCCTTCCTGACCAATGTAGCAGAGTACGTTGGGGATGATTCCAAGTACATCCACAAGGGCCTTACCTCCAGCGATGTAAAGGATACTGCTCTGGGCATCATGATGAAGAAGTCCGCTGAGATAATTCTGGATGACCTCCGCAAGTTCCGTGAGGTACTGGTTCGCCGTGCTGCTGAGTTCAAGCACACCGTATGCATTGGCCGTACTCATGGCATCCATGCAGAGCCTATGACTTTCGGATTGAAGCTGGCTCTCTGGCTCAATGAGGTTGACCGTGACATCGAGCGTGTAGAGCATGCCAAGAAGATGGTTTCTGTAGGCAAGCTTTCCGGTGCTGTTGGTACCTATTCCAATATCAATCCAAAGATCGAGGAGCTGGTATGCCAGAAGCTGGGCATCACTCCTGTAAAGCTGGCTACCCAGGTTATCCAGCGTGACCGTCATGCTGAGTACATGACCACTTTGGCTATTGTAGCAAGCTCCTTTGAGAAGTTCGCAACTGAGATCCGCAACCTGCAGCGTACCGATATCCGTGAGGCTGAGGAGTATTTCTCCCCTGGCCAGAAGGGTTCCTCTGCAATGCCTCATAAGCGCAATCCTATTACCTGTGAGCGCGTTTCCGGCATGGCTCGCCTGGTTCGCGGCAATGCCCTGGCATCTCTGGAGGATATTACCTTGTGGCATGAGCGTGATATTTCCCACTCTTCCGTAGAACGTGTTATCCTGCCAGACAGCACCATCAATGTAGACTACTGCATCAAGAAGTTCACCAACATCATTGACAAGCTGCTGGTATATCCAGATGCTATGATGGAGAACCTGAACAAGACTGGCGGACTCATTTTCAGCCAGCGTATTCTCATTGCCCTGGTAAGCAAGGGCGTGCTCCGTGAGGATGCCTACAAGTGGGTACAGAGAAATGCCATGAAGAGATGGCTGGAGAAGGAAGACTTCCGCACCAACATCAAGAAGGACGAGGATGTTACCAAGTATCTCACCCAGGATGAGATTGACGAGTGCTTCAAGGTGGATTATTTCCTCCGCCATGTAGACATGATTATGGCCCGCTTCGGACTGTAAGATTATAGATTGTTTGTAGATAAACGAGGGGAGACTGCTGTATGTCAGCTGTTGTAGTTTTAGGCACCCAGTGGGGTGACGAAGGTAAAGGCAAGATCGTAGATTATCTGGCACAGAAGGCCGAAACCGTTGTCCGCTATCAGGGCGGCAGCAATGCAGGCCATACTGTTGCTGTTGATGGCGTGGAGTACAAGCTGCGCCTGATGCCATCCGGCATCCTGTACAAGGGCACCCATTGCGTAGTAGGCAACGGCGTTGCCTTTAACCCAAAGGTTATGCTTCAGGAAATGGACGGCATGATTGCCCAGGGCATTGATGTCAGCGGAATCCGCATCAGCAACCGTGCCCATGTGGTTATGCCATATCACTGCGAGATTGACGGGTACATCGAGGAGATGAAGGGTGACAACAAGGTTGGCACCACCAAGAACGGTATCGGCCCATGCTATGCTGACCGTGACCATCGTATCGGCATCCGTGTCTGCGATCTCATTGACAAGGAAGAGTTTGCCAAGCGCCTGAAGGAAAATCTGGATCTGAAGAATCAGGAAATCGTCAAGCTCTATGGCAAGGAGCCAATGGATTATGATGCCATGCTGAAGGAGTACGAAGGCTATGCAGATCGTCTCCGCCCTTATGTATGCGATACTATCGCCCTGCTTCATGACGAACTGAAGGCCGGCCGCAAGATCCTCTTTGAGGGTGCCCAGGCCACCATGCTGGACATCGACTATGGTACATATCCATATGTTACTGCCTCCCATCCTATCTCCGGCGGCATCGGCGTAGGTGCTGGTGTAGCACCTAGGGATATTGACAAGGTTGTAGGTGTAGTAAAGGCTTATTGCACCCGTGTAGGCGAAGGACCATTCCCTACTGAGCAGCTGAACGAAATCGGCGATAAGATTCGTGATGCAGGCCACGAGTATGGCACCGTTACCGGCCGTCCTCGCCGTACTGGTTGGCTGGATGCCTGCATCGTACGCTATGCCGGTATTCTCTCCGGCATTGACTACATGGCCATTACCCGTTTGGATATCTTGGACTGCATGGACGAGATCAAGATGTGCGTAGGCTACAAGTACAAGGGCGAAATCCTCAACGAGGTTCCAGCTTCCCTGAAGGTGCTGGCAGAGGTTGAGCCTGTATATGAGACCTTTGAAGGCTGGAAGACTGATATCAGCGGTATACGCAAGTATGAGGATCTGCCAGAGAAGGCCCGCATCTATCTGGAGCGTATGGCAGAGGTAACCGGTATTGACCTGGGTATCGTATCCGTAGGTCCAAACCGTGATCAGACCATCGTATTGGTAGACGACCTGTTTTAATTAAAAATTAACATGAAAAAATCCCATGGGAGCGTGTGATGTGCTCTCATGGGATTTTTTCTATATAGGGATTGAAATAAGGAATAGCTTATTGTTTTTGAGCTGGAATATTAGTGTTTATCCAGTTTTCTATATGCTGGGCGATTTCTGCGTTATTTAGATCTTGGAATATCATATGATCATTGCCATAGATGCCTTCTTCTGGAAGGTTCACAATGGTACTGTGTCCTCCTGCTGCATTGTAGGCAGTGGTAAAGGTGTCAGCGGTGGATTTCATCCTGGACCACATGGCAGCGGCAGGTACATCTGGCAAATCATTGCCAATATAGTCGCCATAATAAAATACTACCGGTATATTCTTTGCCAGCAATATTTCATAAGCGGAGCTGTCAACAGCAGGGGCAGCCCCTGGCTCAATAGCCACAATGGCAGCTACATGGTCTGTATATTCAGGCACGGACCAGCCGGGACGGCCACCCTGGGAATGGGTTACTAATATAGAATCCTTGCCTGTCATGGTGTAGGCCTTGTCTATAGCAGCAGCAACAGCTTTGGCAACTACAGCATTGTCAATGGACTGATCACCGTTGGCAGAATCCATAGCGGTATCAGGGGTCATTTGACGGAAAAATTGATCCAAAGTGCTTTCGCCCTGAGGGAATTGGGATTTTTCATTGTAGGTAAATTTATTGTCTTTATAGGTTCCGATGCGGAACTGGGTGTACCAGGTCTGATCTGATGGCTCAACGCTGATGGTACCTGCCACAGAGGTCTGGCCGGCTTCGCCACGGCGGGGCTGGTCAATCAAAAAGACACTGTGACCTTTCCGGAGAAACATATCAGACCATCCCTCCCGGCCATCTGGAGTAGTCATCCAGCTCATGCGGGACTGGCCGTAGCCATGGAGAAACACCATAGGCAGGCCTGTTTCCTGTGCTGGCCGCTGGTACAGGACATTGGCGTGATCCGTATGAGAGGTGGAACCGGCTCTGGAGGTATAGTAATTGGCTACATCGAAGGTACCTTCAGAATGGGTAACTATGCCTCCGGCAGAGAAAATGCCCTGCTCAGCAATGGTAATGGGCTGGCTGGAGGCTGCCTGTACATGTGGACTGTAGAGAGAAGCTGATGTAAAGGCAGCTGCGGAAAATGCTCCTGCCATCAGCAGGGATAGGAATTTTTTGTTTATCATGGTGCAACATCTCCCTTAATATATTTCATTTAGGAAGATAGTAATATCCGGTAGTAACTACCTGTCAAGAAATTATTCTATTTCCTCCTCTGCAGGCACAAGATTGCTGAAATAAGGCGTTTTGCCACTGAGTACATCCTGATAAAAGCCCTGTTTCCAGTCAATATAATCAATGCCATCCTGTATCAGTTGGATTTCGGTCCGCAGCTGTTCCTGCTTGGCTGCCAGGATACATTGCCTTTGGGGGATGGTAGATTCACCTTCAAGGCAGAGGGCCAGATACTCCTTCATTTCTGCAATGGACATTTTGCATTTTTTTAGGCAGGTCAGGGATTGGATCCAGGCTAGGTTGTGCTCATCGAAAACTCGATGGTTATTTTTATCTCGGTGATGGTTGGGAATAAGCCCTTGATTACAGTAAAATTTTAGGGTTTCGTAGGGCATATTGGTTATTTGGCAAACATCCTTCATGGTATACATGGAAAATCACCTCGTAAAAATAGATTGACCGGTAGAAACTAACGCCTGATATTATTTTAGCATAGTTTTTTGCATATTATCAGGAGGGCCAATCATGAAAACTACAATATTACGGAGAGGATTTTTGAAGCTGACAGCAGCGGCACTCATGACATGGAGAAAAGCTCTCTCATCATATAGGTGGGAGAGCTTTTATTAGATTTACCAGTTTTTTTCCTGCTTGCTGTTATGCTGCTTTTTGCGTTCTTCTACCATATTGGCGAACCATTCTACCATGTTAGGATCCTGATGGGAGAAGAAGGAGCTGGTGGCGGTGTCCATGGCCTGGATAGTATTCATATCATCTTCGGACAAGGTGAAGTCAAAGATGTTGAAGTTCTCAATCATACGCTCCTTGTGGGTGGATTTTGGAATGATGATGACTCCCCGCTGAATATGCCACCGCAGTATTACCTGGGCTGTGGTTTTGCCATATTTTGCACCAATTTTTGCCAGGGTTTCATTTTCAAAAAGTCCCTTGCGGCCCTCGCCGAAAGGTGCCCAGGCCTCCAGCCTGATATCATATTTATCAGCCCATTTTTTCAGCTCCTGCTGCTGGTTGAAAGGATGAACCTCCATCTGATTGACCATAGGCTTTATCTTGTTGAAAAGGGAAAATTCCACCATACGGTCTACATAGTGGTTGGATATGCCGATGGCACGGAGCCTTCCAGCAGTGTACAGCTCCTCCAGGGCACGCCATGCACCGTAGGTATCGCCGAAAGGCTGATGCAGCAGCATCAAATCCAGATAATCGGTGCGGAGCTTTTCCATGGATTCCAATACGGATTTCTTGCATTCCTCGTAGCCATAATGTTCAATCCAAATCTTGGAGGTGAGGAAAATCTCCTTGCGGTCAATGCCGGATTTCTCAATGGCAGAGCCTACCTGCTCCTCGTTGAAATAGCTCTGGGCGGTATCCAGGCTGCGATAGCCCACATCCAGGGCATCCAGTACGCAACGTTCACATTCCTGCTGGGTAACCTGATAAACGCCATAGCCTAGCTGAGGCATTTTTACACCATTGCTTAGGGTAATGTATTCCATTTATAATATCCTTTCCTTAATCTTTTAATGTATTGTATTCACTGTCCGGAAAACCATACCATGTAACATCGTGGTTATCCTGAGGATTGATAGCAATATGGGCAAAATTACTAGTCTGAGCAGCTCCATGCCAATGTATTACCCCTGGAGGGCAGTAGACCACATCTCCTGGGTGAAGTAGCTGGGGCTTTTCACCAATAATCTGGTGATAGCCTAAGCCATCAGTGGCAAGCAGAACCTGTCCTGTTTTATGGCTGTGCCACTTGTTGTAAACTCCCTGAGGGAATACCACATAGGTCCATTCCGGGGAATTGGCAGCGTTAGGGGTGGTAATAACCTTGCTGATATGTACAGGGCCGGTAAAATTTGGGCTGTTTAATGGCTCAGGTGGATAATTAAACATGGTGGTTAGTCCATTTTGTGGACGATTGTGGGTATCTGCTGCCTCCACAGGCACAAGGGAATCATATTCCTCATCAGTTAGAGGTCCAGTGTGTACGGATAAATTTTTAGGTGCCTGCCAATCCTTATCATATATTACGATTTGCCGAAAGGCAGAGTCCTTGGTGCTGCCGTGCCAATGGCTGGTTCCTGCAGGAATCTGTACTACGTCTCCCTGCTTTATGAGGACTGGGGCCTTGCCGTATTCCTGATAGATGCCTGTGCCACTAACACCAATGATGGTCATGGCACCATGGACATGCCAGCCGCTGTGGCTGTTGGCTTCGAAGGTAATGATATTGGCCTGGGGTAACTTATATACATCCTCAGATTGGATAAGGTCATTGCGGTATACGGTTCCCGTAAAACGGCTGGAAACATCCTGGCCAAGAGGAATTTCCTCACTGGCAGGAGCAGCATAAGCCACAGAAGATATGGTAACTGCCGCAAGTAGAGCAGATAAAAGCTTTTTCATAGTACACTTCCTTTCAGATGATAAACTAAAAGTCAGCAGGCTTTTGGCAACCTGCTGACAAAGGG
>CAVFWX010000073.1:9025-10170 GCA_963626225.1 Anaerotignum sp. | reverse complement strand
ACAACCCAGTTATAAGCCTTTGCACCTGCAGCACTTACAGCACCGCCGATACTGCTTTTTATTTCAGATAACTTGGCGGAGGCACTGGCAGCCAGCTCACTGAACTTGCCCTTTATTGCTGCTATGGCACCATCAAAGGCAGTCTCCAACGATGCTGCAAGGTCGCTTGCCCCCTGCTTGATATTTGCCCAGTCATTGGCGGCATTATCTGCCAGGGTCTGGAATTTTGCACTTACATTGGTTTCGGCATTGCTGATGAAACTTATAACGCCATCAGCAAACTCTCCTGCCTTTCCCTTGAGGTAGTCAAAATTGTTGCTTACCCCATTGGCAATATATTCAAAGTTATTGCGAAAGCCGTCGCCAATATACTGCAAATTGTTGTCTATGCCCGCCGCCATGTCGGTCATGCCAGTGTTGAGCTTTGCCTTGAAATCGTCAAAGCTCTGGCTTGCTGAGGCTGTCCACTCTGTAAAGTTCTGGCCAACGAAGTCGCCAGCATAAGAGCCAGCCATACCGCCAATTGCCGCACCGATAGTTGTACCAATGCCCGGTGCAACAATACTACCAACAATACCGCCCATAACGCTACCGGCAATACCTCCAGCACCGGAGCCAATAACGCCGTTGGTGCGGTTTTCATTATACTTGTCGGTATCATCCTTGAACTTCTGTGCCTGACTCATATTGTCAACGGCATCCTGATGCTGCTTTTGCAAAAAGCTTATTTCATCTGCTGATGCGTTGCGGCCTTTGGCTTCATTGAGGGCATTGGTGGATTCAGCTACCTTCTTTTTTGCCTCACTGAGCTGGTAGCCAGCTCCCCAGGAATCTTGTTCATTGACCTTGCTTGTGTTGTAGTAATCAAGGCCAATAGAGGCAATTTCCAGAGGTATGGCGTACTTTGCCACACTGCTGGCAATACCTTTGGCGGCACTCTTAAACCGCCCCCATTTGCCCTGAGGCCTTGTACCTGCATTGCCGCCGGTACCTGCTTCACCGCTAGGGATATCCACTCCGGCTCCACCTGATGCACCGCCAGCCACGCCCCTGCCATTGACTACTACAGAGGTTGCATTGACCGTCATTTGCCCTATGGTATTAGGTACACCCGGCACTCCTGTGCCTGTGTTGCCTATGCCTCC
>CAVFWX010000073.1:0-8121 GCA_963626225.1 Anaerotignum sp. | reverse complement strand
GACACGCTGGCAAGGCTTTCACCTGATGCACCGGCAAGGTTCATAATACCGGCAATACCGTCAAGCATCTGCTTGTCGTCCCAGCCCGCCATAGCCATATACTGCATTGCCTGTCCTGCTGCCGTGGCTGTAAACTGGGTAGTTGCACCCATTTCCTTTGCCTTAGTTGTCAGCTTTTCAAGGCTTTCGCCTGAGGCTCCAGATATGGCCTGTACGGTGCTCATTTGTGCCTGGAAGTTCTTGTAGGTGTTGATAGTATCAGCAATTCCCACGCCTATGCCCATCATGCCAATGGCCTGAGGTACAGCACCACTTACCATGCTGCCAAGACTGCCTTTCAAGTTCTCCAAGGCTTTCACTCCTTGGGTCTTTACATTGACAGTCACATTGTAGGCTCTGTCAGACAGGGAACTTAATCTGTTGCGGAGTCTGTCTACTCGTCCTGTTGCGGTATTGGTGGCATTAGTAAGGCCTCTCATGCTTGATACGCCACTGGTTTCAACCCGCCTTAAGCTGTCAGCAGTGGCGGCTGATGCACCCTGTAGCTCGCTCATGGAGCTTCTGGCACGCTTTACACCGGCGGAAAGCCTATCCCGCATTTCAATAACTGCACTTAATACAAATTCTCTAGCCATATCTACAACCTCCTTCCTGCCATGGCTCCTATCATTGTCTTAATAACCTCATTCTGCCTATCCAGCTCCACCTCCATTGCTGCATGAGCAAAGATTTTTTCGGTTTTGCTGAGGCTGAAAAAATACTCAAACTTATGTCCATGGAGAACCAGAAAGGCGGCGGTGGCCGCCTCCCAATCCTCTTTGATTAGTTTTTTACCGTTTCATGAAGCTTAACCTGTAGGTCTTCGTTCTTGTATCCGGCAGTCTTCATAATGGCCTTGCTGATAGCCACAACCTCGCCACCGTCAAAGAGCTTGCTTACAATGTCAGTAGGCTCCATGCAGTCATAAGCCTTTAGGAGCTGACTATCCTTCAAATCAGGCTCCACTGTCATGCTTACAATAAGGTATTCGTCCTGCTTGTCCTCCAATGCCATCATTTCAGAAATGAAGCTCTGGGTAGGCTTCTTTACTGTCAGGGTGCCAACAGAGGTCTCAATGTCATACTGGGCCTTTTTGCTCTTGGCAATGTCTTCTTTCTTGGCAATCAGATCAGCAATACTTACAGCCATGTTTTTCCTCCTTATTCGTCAACCACTTCAATGAAGGACGCATCCTCTGGAGTAAATCCGAACGGGAACTCCTTGGCTACTACATTGCCCTTCTCGAAGGTCATAATCATCAGCTCATTGAACCATACATTGTCAATGGAGCACCGCTCAACCTGTCCATCTACGGCATCAGGGTCTTCCAGCACACCAACAAGGGTGGCTCTAGGGTCATGGCCTGACTTCCACTCCTCTAGATAGGCATTGATATTGCGGTTGATAACCGACTTAATAGTGAAGCTTCCCTCGCCCTTCAAGCCTACAATCTTGCTGTCAACGCTGTTGCCGATGATTACATCCTCACGGTTGGCAGTAACCTTTGCCTCGAACTTTGAAATCTCGAAAAGAAGCTCGCCATCCCACCAGACTTTCCCGTGGTTGCCGTTCCAACGGCGGCGGCCTCTGTATGTTACATCCTGCGAATCTCGCATATCCTATACCTCCCTTACATCACAAAGTTAATCGTCAGGTCTTCCATGGCGTTGACCGGCTTCACCTTGCCGGACAGGAATACCTGGGTGCCAGTGTTGTACTTGCGAATTTCCATGGCGGTCATATCGTCGGTATTTTCGCCCTTCAGCTTGGCATAATTAAGCTGCTTGCTTTCGTCGATGTCAACAGTGTTGTTGCCGTCACGGTCAAGCACATTGCCCTTGATTTCATCAAAGTACACCAGAATAGCTGTGATAAATAGCATCTTGTGGTCATAATCGTTGATAACCTTGCCAATGTAGTATTTTTTGAAGGTGTCCCGAATATCGTCGGTAATCATATCCACTGCCTCAATAATCTTGATATAGCGGAAATCCTCGCCCTTATCAGTAGTGAATGTGGCAAGGCTGTTGCAAGCCCTGGCAATCTTTACGCCATTGCCATCCAGCTCATCAAACAAAAGCAACTGGCCCTTGTCGATACGCTCGTCAATATCCGTATAGGTCTCAACGCTCTGTACCTCAGTCAAAGAGAAGTAGGTAGCACTGCGATCCAAGGCAAGGCCTGCCAGAATACCCGCAATACGTGCTGTATACTCTACTGCATTGTAGGTAGTATAGAGGGCATCGCCGTTTTCATCGGTGCCATTCTCTGCCACAATGTTGTCAGTACAGAAATTGATAATTCCCTCATGGTCGGCAGCCTGCTTTGCACATACTGCCTTGAAGGTTTTACGCTTATTGTTACGCTGAGCTTTAATCCAGCTGGCAAGGTCTGCCTGCTCTGTGCCGGTGCTGGTAGGGATACAGATATAGTTCCACTTGACGCTCTGAATCGTATCCAGTACGTCATTCTGGTCTACCAGGTGGCCATCTGCCTCCACCGCTGTATCCGTTGTAGGTATTACATACAGCAGGATTCTAAGGGGCGTACCCTTCAAGCAAAGCTTTACCAGCTCCACTGCCTTTGCGGACAGTGTTTCATCTGGAATATCTGTAGTATCAGCAATCTTATATTGCTGGATACTGTTTTCGCTGCCATCATGCAGAATCATGGCAACAATGCCCCTGGCACTGCGTTTTATAGCAGTGGTGCCCTGGGTCTTAAAGTTAATGATGACCTGTGGCAGGCCAAACAATTCAGCTTCATTCGCCATTTGTGTTCATTCCTTCCGTTATTAAATCTTTTAAGGACAAATCAATGTCCAGTTCTTCCATTGTGTCTATATGCGGCCTTTCCGCTGCATCCACAAATTCAAGTTCAAAATAGTAATGCAGAATATCATCCACGATTACATAGTTTGCGTCCAGGACTGTTATAGCCCTGTCCTGTACCTTAAATACCGGACGGATAAGCCCGTCCAGCTTGTCGGCTATCTCAAAGAGTTCCTTGCGGCTTACCCGCCCTGCCTTGTTCTGTGGCAGTATGGCAGAGACCGTAAGCGATACCCGCCTTTCAGAATATGCCTCATCAAGGCTCTTTGCCCTGGCTGCCATCTCCACATAGAAGTATGGTGCCTGTGGCCTTTCTACATTGTCAAAATGCACCTTCCAGCCGTCAAAGCCGGATTTCAGCAGGGTGGCAAGGCTGTCCCTTATGTTTACCAAAGAAACCATCATTTCAGCAATTCCTCCAGTATGTCCATAACATCATCCTCCATGTACTCTTCCGTCTCATTTACGGCATCCCTTAGCATGTGCTTGCCTTCAACAAAGGGCTGTTTTAGTGTCTTGCCTATGGCCGGCACATACTTGCCCACTTCCTGTCTGTGGCCCCATTCAACATGGGCGGCATACTTAGTATTGTTGTACACCGTCACACGGCCATCCCGTGGCTCTGTATTGTGCCAACCGCCTTCTTTTTCTGATGTTGCTCCTGTTCCTAGCCTAAGCAAACCTGTATCTACTCTTGTAAGGTCCTTTACTCTCCCTACCAGCGATTGTCCCACCTGGGCGCTTACTTTGTTGAGCACATCCTCACTGTTTTCCAGCTTGGCAAGGACTGCATCCAGCCCCTCAAAGCCATGGATAACAAAATCAGCCATAGCCTACACCTCCGGCTCTCGCACATTGGTAACCCGTTGGAGGGTAATTTCCTGATGCGTAGGGTACTTGAAGGCCTGGGACGCAGTCAGCCTGAATTCCTGTCCTTGATGCTGTATGACAACATAGTCATTGGCTTGAATATCGTAGACGGTATCACAAGTCATGCGAAGGTTTTCCGTGACCTCTGGAGCCATGTCAGTGGCATTAACATTCAAATCCTTGCCGTATTGGCTCAGCTTGCAGGGGATATCCTCATAGACCGTGGTTTCCTCGTAATCATCTACAGGACCGTCCTCAGACTCAGCACACCTGGTAACGGTGGCTGTGTCCTTGTACATGTACCTATTGAGAAGTTTCTTTAGCTTCATGGTATGCTCACAACCTTACGGTATAGGTTCAGCCTTGATTTGATACTGTCAAAGTCATAATCGGACAATAAGCCCGTAGCACTGACATTATCTACAGCAAAGCTAAACTCAGTATCATCCATTTTTAGCCCGGATAAAGGGCCTCTTGCAGAAATACCCTCTTCCTCAGAATCGGCCTGAATATCATCCAACCTCTTGCCCACCAGGTCTACTGCTGTATAGACCAAAGCCCCAGGGAAGTCCTCCCTGTGGCAATAGTCCAAAATATCCAGCACCAGCTTCTCAGTGGCAAAGGCAGCTTGTACCTCATTCAGGCTTTCGGCTCCTCTTAACAGCTTTAGCTTTTCCAGAATCGCCGCTATCGCTTCCTGCTGTTCCATCGGTATCACCCGCCTTTGTGTCGGCAACAGGAACAAAGCCCTGTGCCTTGTAAATCACTTTATAGGCCAGCTCTGTAGCCTGTATGATGCGGTCTCCCTTCTTGTAGCAATTAAACATAGCTTTCACCGCCCATGTTTATGCCTTAGGAGCCAGCACCGCAAAGGCATCTTCCTTTACTGGCAGGAAGCCGATACGCATGGTGGCCTTGATAGCTACCATGTCGTTTTCTGCCAGGCTCAGTGGCTTATCATCGCCCATGGTAACGGACTGCAATGTTGCTTCCTTCAATACCTCGTACTGAATCTGGTCACGAATGCCCACAACGGAATACTTCCAATCAGCAGCAATAGCCCGTGCCTTGGTCTTGTCCCATGCACCGTTACGGCTAAACTCGATAGGCTGGCTATAGAGGGTTTCCTCATCCACACCAGCAACATACAGCTGGTTGCCGTTGCCATCACGGAGCTTGCGGAGGCTGTTCTTTAGGTCATAGCCAGCTGCAAAGCCGTTGGCATCATGTCCCGCATTCTCCACCAATGCCATAACATCGGAGATGTCGAGGTCAAGCTTGTCATTGGTGCCCTCAGTCACTACAGCACCAGCAGTCTTTGCTACATCATAGATATTCTTGGCAAATGGGCTGTTGGTACCAAAGAGGCATGCCGCATCAATAGCCTTGTAGAAAGCTTCTGCAATGTACGGCTGTACAGTGGCAAAAACATCAATAGTGGTATCGCTGAGCTTTTCCTTTGTTACTGGCACGATAACGCCAATCTTCTTGGCTACCAGCTCTGGGAAAATCCACTGTGCTGTGCTAGTCTGGATACGCTCAGTCTCTCCTACCCAGTAAGCACCAGGGCCGGAAACCATTACAGGAATTTTCAAGGACTCGCTCTGCATCTGCTGTACTTTTGAAAGGCGCAGGATGCTGGAGCCACGGGTTACATCCTTGATGATCTCCGTCGCTGTCGGTGTAGGCACAAAGCCTGTAAGATTGTCTTTCAAATAATTAGTATCTGCCATATTCATTCACTCCTTATCGTCTTTTGGCCTGATTACTTAATATTGCATTCATGAAGGCATTTTTGCCTCCAGTGTTGCCATTTTGTTCACCGCCCAGGCTTGCACCGCCTGCATCTGGTGTCTTGTTCTTCAAGCGTTCATTCACAGCCTCTTCGACCTTCTTGTCAAAGAGCTTCTTGAACCCCTTGATGTTTTTCAGGGTGCTTTCGCTGTCTTCCCCTATCAGGTGATTGAGGAACTCGTGAGGAACGCCCTCCTTGGCCATAACCTTGGTCATGGAAAGCTCCAGCTCCTTACGGGCAATATTTGCCTCCTTGGTCTCCAGTTCCTTCCGCAGGTTCTCAAGCTCTTCCCTGTTGCGTTCCTCCTCAGATAGCTTCTCCAGCCTCTGGGCATCCGCCTTGGCTTTCTTTGCCTTGGCTGCAGCTTCCTTATCCCACTGCTTGCGTGCTTCCTTCAAAGCATCCGCAATCTTGGCATCTACTGCATCTTGGTCAAAGGTGTCCTTGCTGTCCTTGGCGGTATCGTCAGTAGTGTTGGAAGTATCAGCACCGCCCTGAGCACCTTCACCCCCATCACCAGCACCGCCATCAGCACCGCCAGCGAAAAGCTGAAGGTCAAACTTAAAGTCTTTCATGTGTATTCCTCCTAAAAATTTGCATAATAAAAGCACCTATGAAACCTCATAAGTGCTTTGAACTAGTCGGAATATCCGACTAGTTAATGTTTATGTTGTTGCGGGCATACTAGTTTGTCTGGCATACAGGTAGTCATAGCCCGCCATGGTCAATCTCACTACATGAATATCTTCCATTTCTATCAATCCTGCATCGTGAAGCAATTCCAAATGCAGAAAAGTCTTATACGGGTCTTTCTCTATGTCCTTGAAATCGTTTGGTGCCAACATAGCCGTCGGTACATCAGGACGCTCCTCTATGTATGAAAGTATTTTCAGCATCAGATCCGTATCTCTTTTCATAGCCGGCCTCCTATTAATACCATTCCAGTTTTGACAACAATTTACCTAATGGTATATTTTCAAACGGTTTGTACTTCATTGCATCCTCAAAGCTATTAAATTCATGTTGGTATGGGTCGTAACCAGTTAAGTAGCATGTGCCAAAATAATATTTATCATCACCAAAATCATGGAATAGGTAATAGTCAGTTCCTTTGTACGCAAAGGAGCCTTCATAATATGTGCCGTTTTCCATAACTTTTTTTAGCTGTTGCTCACTGTAAATCATCCTTTACCCACTCCCTCACTTGTTGAGTCAGTTCCTGATTTACCAATGATATCACTGCAAAGTTTGCCATGATTATCACCACCAAACCACTTCGGGCAGCATTTCACGAAACGGCTTGTTCCCAACCAGTACGGTATCCATGATTTCATCGAATGATGCAAACTCTACATCGGTATCTTTGCTTTCGTAGGCTACCCCAAAATGATAAGTATTATCACTGAAATCATGGCAGAAATAATATTCTTTATCCTTATACCTGAATACGCCATCTGAGCAGGAACCACTCTCCATTTCTTCTCGCAGTTGTTCAATTTTTAAGACTGTCATGATTATTCCTCCAACCCTCTCAATCTGGATTCTAGCATTTCTCTTGCCAGCTGAAAAGCTGTAGATATAGCATATTGAAGCTCGTTAGTCTTATCTTGTTCATAATTAGCCCTAGCCTCCTGCTGTTCTTTTGCTAAATCTTCAAGATACCACTCTACCACATCCAGGAGCATATCACGGCTTACATCTTCATTGAGTTTCATTTCAAGCCCTTTCAGTAAGTGTCGTAGTTTTCAATCTTATCGACAATCTCAGGAAGACTTTTGCCGTCAAATAGCTTCACTGTAAAAACATCCGCCAATGTTTCAGCTCGGTAATCATTGTCATCATACCAGACATTAAATCCTCCTGAAATAGGGTCAATACCACAGGGTTTTCCCTTGTAATCAAATACGAAGCAAGAACAGTATTCATTAATTTCAAGATACCGTTTTATGTAATCACAGTTTATCATAGCAAATCACCTAACTTCTTATACAAATTCCAACTTTTCCGCAATCTGGTTTAAAGACATTCCATTGAAAACTTTATCCGACATCAGGTCTTCTATATCAGTATAATCCTTGTCTTTACCTGCGTAGGCCATTGTAAAGCTATGTGCATTCCATGGGCAAATCACCCCGTGATACCCTTTATAATCAAACTCTATATCCTGAGCCAATAAAAGAATCCAGCCTCTTAATTCTTGTGCCTTCATAGTATATCACGGTTCCTTTCTCTTTCTTCTACTGTCAATTCACGGGTAATACGGTCTATTAGCTTATCATCTTCCCAAACAAACTCATGGACGTGCTCCCCATGTTCACCGTATGGGTGCTTTTTAGGAGCCCCATGGTCATTGGGATTGATTTGCTTTATAAGTCTTCCATTACTATCATAGAACGACCTATTGTTAACTTTATTGTCACTACCTAGGTAATCAATCACACTATGAGGCTCACTTCTTATAGGAATCTGTACATGACCAGTTACTATCTTTGTCGGCTTTACTAGCTCGTATCTATCGATATTTTCTGCTTTTATTATAGCATTTTTACCATTAGAGTGTAAGAAGTTTTTATACCACTGCTCATA
>CAVFWX010000072.1:0-10405 GCA_963626225.1 Anaerotignum sp. | reverse complement strand
TACCTCCAGCGTTTTATTATAGATGTTTTACACCAGTCCTCTGGCAAAAATAAAGAACAGCAGCACCGGCAGCACGAACTGCAGATATGGCTTCAATGCCCTTGGCATCTTGGTACCTTCACCCGTATTGGCCTCTGCCAGGTACTTATCAAAGCCCCAGCCCCATTTGCTGACACAGAACAGCAGATAAATCAGGGAACCACCAGGCAGCAGCACATTGCTGACAATGAAGTCCTCGCTGTCCAGCACCCCTCTATCGCCGATAATGGTCAAATCGCTCCAGATATTGAAGCCAAAGACACATGGCAGGCTGCCCACCAGCACCAGCACACCGCAGAGCCATACGGACTTGCGGCGGCTCCAGCCAAAGGTATCAATAAACAATGCCAAGATGTTCTCGAACACCGCCAGCACAGTAGACAAGCTGGCAAAGGTCATAAACAGGAAGAACAGGGCACCCCAGATTTGTCCGCCAGCCATGTTGACAAAAACATTTGGCAGGGTAACAAAAATAAGGGAAGGGCCTGCATCAGGCTGTACCCCGAAGGAGAAGCAGGCAGGAAAAATGATAACACCAGCCATAATTGCCACAAAGGTATCAAGGGCACAAATGCGGACAGCCTCACCTGTGAGAGCGTTGTTCTTGGACATATAGCTGCCAAAGATTTCCATGGCGGCAATACCCAGGGACAGGGTAAAGAAAGCCTGATTCATAGCAGCAGTCAGCACATTGCCAAGGCCAACTTTTTCCACTGCATCCCAATTGGGCATCAAGAAAAAGTTCATGCCTTCAGCGGCCTTGTCCAGGGTCAGGGAATGTGCAGCCAACACTACGATAAGTACTAACAAGGCTCCCATCATAACCTTGGTTACCCGCTCCAAACCCTTCTGCAGGCCAAAGCTACACACAAAAAAGCCCAAAATAACCGTCAGCACTGTCCAAAAGCCCATATATACAGGGTCAGCCAGCATGGTGCCGAATATTTCCCCCACTCCTTCAACGGACATGCCGGAGACAAACTCTCCTGTAAGGAACTTCCAGAAATAGGCCACCATCCAGCCAGATACGGTGGTATAATACAGCATCAGCATGATGCACCCCAGCAGGCAGGCCCAGCCATGGAGGGACCAGGCACTGCCTGGCTTCAAGGTCTTGTAGGCACTAACAGCACTCTTGCGGCTAGCTCTACCTACAGCCAGTTCCATGGTCAGCACCGGCAGCCCCATAATGAGCAAAAACATCAAATAAAATAATACAAAAAATCCGCCGCCGTTTTCACCGGTTACAAATGGAAAACGCCAGACATTGCCTATGCCTATGGCACACCCTGCACTGACCAGGATAAATCCTAGCCGTGAATTAAAAGATTCCCGTGGCAAATTAAGTCCCCCTATACATAATTAGTTTACAAGTTTACATTTTAATACATTCTTAACCAATATGCAAATATTTATTATATAGACTTATGTCTTTTAGTGTAAGACTATGCTGTAAGATATACAAAAAAAACGCTGGAAATATGCCCACATAGAAGATTATTCTCCTAATGGCACAAATCCAGCGTTTTCTAATTTTCTCATTTATAGCCTACGGATGCAATACACCAGGCCACACATCATCCATAGCAGCATGGAGGATGGGATATTGAACAGCACATCGTCCGTCAGCCCATTTAATGCAATAGATATCATTGCCAGCCCTAGTCCTAGCAGCAGCCCTTCCATAAGCTTGTTGGGCAGCACACGGCTATTGAACAATGCCATGCCCATGGTCTTGAAGAAATACCACAGGAAAGCTGTTCCACCGATAATGCCGATTTCCGCCCAGTAATTCAAATAAATATTGTGAGCATGAACCAGCATTACGCTGCCATCTACGATATAGGTATCATACAGTGGATAAACCATCCAATAGGCTCCCCAGCCAATACCCAATAGGGGGTGGTCCATAATCATCTGCACCGTGCTTTCCCACATGGCAATCCTCATTTCTGAAGAAGTATCTGCCACGGAAAAAGCCGTCTGCATCCGCTCCAGCAGCACCGGATCCAAAGCCAGCACAGCCCCGGCAATCACCATCAAAGCCAGCAAAATACGCTTGTCCCGCAGTACCCCATAGCCCCCCATGACCAGTACCGCAGTCAGCAGTGCTCCACGGGCATAGGTCATAGCAAGGCAGGCAAGGCATGCGGTCATAGCTACAGCCAGCATAATTCTGGTATTTTTTCCTTCCAGCTTGGCAAATAGCCCCAACAGTACAGAAATAACAATATCCAGATATGCTGCCAATATATTAGGATTTTCCCAAGTGGAAAAAACCCTTTTCTTCAGCTCTGGGAAAGCCTCCCCATCTACCCATTTCATATCTGCCGTATCAATACCGAAGATGTACTGAAAGAATCCATAGGCCACCACCAACACCGCAGACAATCCCAGGGCATAAGCCAGGTTCTTGATTTCATCCTTGGTAGTCACATTCTGGGTCACTAGCACAAAGGTCATGCAGTACACCACTGCCAGATTGTACCAATTATAAAAGCTGAAGCCCATATCAGGAGATACCAATATGGATGCGGCACCACAAACCATAAAAATGGCTATGGGCACAAACACCGGGCTTTTCTTATAATGATAATTTTTGTCCATTTTCCAACGAAAGAGATACAACACAAAGCCCAGAACCAAGGCCGCCTCTGCTATCATAGGGGACAAGGCAAGAAAAAACGCCTCTGCCGCCACTGCTATCAAAATCAAATCCCTGCAACACCTAGATGCCGCAAATCTATGCAAAGCTTTCAAGAAGCCCCACCTCCAAAATCACATATTTATCTCACATGATAACATAAAAAACTTGATTTAGCCATAGAAAAAAGCGTGGCACAACATATATACCACGCCTTGCAACCTATATTTCTATTAGCTATTAGAGAATATCAATATGCTCCCCAGCCAATGCCTTGTTCATGCTACGGACAGCACAGAACTTGCCGCACATGGAGCAGGTATCCTCATGCTCAGGAGAACGGTCGGCCCGGATAGCCTTTGCCGTCTCCGGATCCAGGGCACAGGCCCACTGAGCATCCCAGTCCAGCACCCGACGGGCATCACCCATCTTGTCATCAATATCCCTAGCACCTCTTACTCCCTTGGCAATATCCGCTGCATGGGCAGCAATCTTGCTGGCAATGATACCCTGCTTTACATCATCCACATTCGGAAGAGCCAGATGCTCTGCCGGAGTTACATAGCACAGGAAAGCCGCACCATTCATGGCAGCCATGGCTCCACCGATAGCGGCAGTAATATGATCGTAGCCAGGGGCAATATCCGTTACCAATGGCCCCAGCACATAGAAAGGAGCTCCCTGGCAGATGGTCTGCTGTACCTTCATATTGGCGGCAATCTGATCCATTGGCACATGGCCAGGCCCCTCTACCATCACCTGTACATCCTTGGCCCAGGCTCTCTTGGTCAGCTCCCCTAGGCGTACCAATTCCTCGATCTGACATACATCGGTAGCATCAGCCAGACAACCAGGACGGCAAGCATCTCCCAAGGAAACTGTTACATCGTATTCACGGCAAATATCCAAAATCTCATCATAATACTCATAGAAAGGATTTTCGTTGCCAGTCATGGTCATCCAGGCAAATACCAAGGAACCGCCACGAGAAACAATATTCATCTTTCTCTTGTGCTTCTTGATCTGCTCAATGGTTTTGCGGGTAATGCCGCAATGCAAAGTAACAAAATCCACACCATCCTGAGCATGAAGCCGTACCACATCTATAAAATCCTGGGCTGTCAGGCTGTCCAGATCCCTCTGATAATGGATAACGCTATCATAGATTGGCACAGTACCAATCATGGCAGGACATTCGCTGGTAAGCTTCTGACGGAAAGGCTGGGTATTACCATGGCTGGACAAATCCATAATAGCCTCTGCCCCCATATTTACCGCAGACATAACCTTCTGCATCTCAATATTGTAGTCCTTGCAATCCCTGGACACTCCCAAGTTCACATTTATCTTTGTCCGCAACATGGAACCAATGCCTTCTGGATCCAAGCATTTGTGGTTGATATTTGCCGGAATGGCTACCTTGCCGCTGGCTACCAGTGGCAACAGCTCCTCTACAGTCATTTTCTCCTTGGCAGCTACCTTTGTCATTTCAGGGGTAACAATCCCCTTGCGGGCTGCATCCATCTGGGTTGCATACTCTCTTGCCATACAAAACATCCTTCTTTCCTAAAATACACAACAAAAAAACGGTATACCAGCCGCCCGGTATACCATTCAATACAAAAATATGGCTCCCTACGGTGGCATTATCCACATCAGGTACGGTCTAGGCTCCCAGCCTACTCTCAGCCTGTTTCACAAGCTCCCGAATCATGTATCCATTATAACCCCTATATACAGCAAATGCAAATGAATTTTCCCTTGCACTGGCTGCATTTCAGCTAAATTCCCCCAGATAGCAAATAAGGCCTGAAAATATTCTCCAGCTTCTTTTGAAGTGTATTTTCCTTGTCTTTATTCGCTAACAACTCCACATAAATTTCACCAATCTTTGCCCTGTCAGCTTCAGAGATTATCTCCACATCCAGCATCTGCCCCTGCATAATATCCCCCGGCTGGAATTTCTCCAGTCCTCGCCCCAGCTCCTTCCGGTTGCTGCGGAGGATGCTCTGGCCTATATCTGTAAGGAAATAGCAGAAGATTATTTCTTCCAGCTCCTGATATTCCTGCTTGATGTACATGCCGTGAAAGGCCGCCAGATACTTTGCCCCTGCCAAGTTCCGCACAATCTTTATTCTTTCCCGATAAGCGGAGGAAATCAAGATATTAGCCGGATTTTGCTCCTCCATGCTATACCAGGGCTTTCGTCTGGACAAAATATACCGCTGAGGCAACCCCCGCAGCTCTCCCTGGCGAATATACTCTGCCAAGCTGTCACTATGGATATTGGTAGTCGTTAGCAGATATGCCTTTTTCCTAGCCTTTGCCATAGCCGCAAAATCTTCCTGCCGAAATATGCAGCCAGCTATATCCCTGCCGCTGCAGATACAGGGACTAAGGCAGGACATAGGCAAGGCCAGCTTATCCACCTCAGCTTGAGTAAGGCAGAAAAATCCATTGGCTCCCGTGGCAATACCTCTAGAAATCCGGCCATACTTCTCCACCTCTACCAGATTTCTATATTGGGCATTTTCTTCCCTATATAGAAATTTCCGCCATTTTTCCTCCGCTGTAATACCTCCATAATTTATCCACACACCCTGGGTGCTATCTTTATTATCAAGCTCCAACTGCTCTATTTCTGACACCCTGCCTAGATGATAAAAGCCTATTTCCTGCTTTTCCTCCTTGTCTGCAAGCAGAATGCAGCAGGTGGTATTGGCGCCCTGAAAAACATCCTGCCGGGAGTCAAAGCTAATAACAGCCCGCAACAGCCTTTTTCCCAGCAGGATTGCCTTCACCTGCTCTCCATAGGCAGAATTCAAGAACTCCGTAGGCACGATATAGGCCAGCCGCCCGGCAGCACTCATCTGATAAAGGCTTTTCAGCAGAAAAAGCACATAGAGATTGCTATTACCGGCACAGCGGATACCAGTATGGGCATAAATATTTTCCAGTATCTCCTCCCGATTGGCCACAGCCTGAAACCTGTTGTAGGGGGGATTGCAGACGATGGCATCGTATTTATCCTGCCAGCTGCTAGTCAGATAATCCCTTAGGATTATTTCTGCCCCCTCCTGCCTGCCAAAAAATTCCAGTATATCCTTATCCAGCTCATAGCCCCGCCTGCGGCAATTTGGATAATGCCTGACTACCTCTCTGAGAAAAATCCCATTGCCTGTGGCAGGATCCAGCATATTTCTGGCATTTTGGCAGGCCCATTTGCACACAAAACTGGCTATAAGCTCTGGCGTAAAAAATTGCCCCATAGCCTTTAAATGTGCCCTGCCCACCGCCTGGCCGTATGCTATTTCCCTGCTACTATCCTTCCCTGCCACCAATATCTCCTTCTATCTGACCTTAAATCTGGTATTATTTTATTATTGCATTTTGATTATTTTAATATAACCAAAATAACATTATACTTTGTATCGTGCTGAGGATTATAGCAATCATTTTACCATTAATTAGGAGATGTTTTCAATGAAATTTACTACTCGAGAATTATGCCTTGCCGCTTTATTTACCGCCCTGGTCTTTGTCATGACCTATGTGCCAAAAATTCCTATTCCTCTGGGCTATGCCCATTTGGGCAACGCTGCCGTTTTCCTGGGAGTTATCCTTATGGACAAGCAAAAAGGAGCCATTGCTGGTGCTATAGGCTCTGCCCTAGCTGATTTGATTGGGGGCTTCGCCATCTGGATTCTGCCTACTCTGCTGATAAAATACATCATGGCATTGATTTTCGGCAGCCTATATAGCAAAAACTCCCAGGGCGGCTTTACCTTTACCGCCAAAAGCATAATTGGCCTGGTAGCAGCCTGCATATGGATGGTAGCAGCCTACACCCTCTTTGGTGCATTCCTCTATGACAGCCTGGAAGCAGGCCTAGCCTCCACCCCTGGCCTTGCCATGGAGGGACTTATGAACTCCGTGGTATTCCTGATTTTTGCCAAAGCATGCCAGAAGGTAAATCTAAAAGGATAAAAATGCACAAAGCCCAGAAAGCTTTGCCTAGCATAGACAATAGTCCATGTAGGTACGCTTCCTGGGCTTTTTTTAATTCATATGAGATAATATTTCCCTAGCTACATATACACCGCTGGCAGATGCATGGGACAGGGAGTGGGTCACGCCACTGCCATCGCCGATGATATACAGCCCCTTGTGGCGGGTTTCCAGCTTTTCATCCAGCTCCACTTCCATATTGTAGAACTTCACCTCAACACCATAAAGCAGGGTATCATCATTTGCCGTACCTGGAGCAATCTTGTCCAAGGCATAAATCATCTCCATGATGCCGTCCAAAATCCGCTTTGGCAGTACCAGGCTCAAATCACCAGGAGCTGCTGCCAAGGTAGGAACTACAAAGCTCTCATCCAACCTTCTCTGGGTAGTGCGGCGACCTCGTACCAAATCCCCAAAACGCTGTACCAACACGCCTCCCCCTAGCATATTGGACAGGCGGGCAATGCTCTCGCCATAGCCATTGCTATCCTTGAAAGGCTCAGAGAAATGCTTGGACACCAGCAGGGCAAAATTGGTATTGCCAGTCTGAAGAGCCTTGTCCTCATAGCTGTGACCGTTTACGGTAATAATGCCGTTGGTATTCTCGCTAACCACGCTGCCATAAGGATTCATGCAGAAGGTGCGAACCTTGTCCTCGAACTTCTCCGTGCGGTAAACAATCTTGCTTTCATACAGCTCATCAGTAAGATGGGAGAAAATCTCTGCTGGCAGCTCCACCCGAACGCCGATGTCCACCCTATTGGACATGGTAGGAATGTCCAAATCCTGGCAGATTTTTTCCATCCACTTGCTACCGCTACGGCCTACGGACACGATGCATTTATCACATTCATAACTGTCCTGTGCAGTGACAACTGTATATCCCTGCTCTCCTGCCTGGATTTTCTCCACAGGAGTCATAAAGTAGAAGTCAACCTGCTCCTTGAGCATCTTGTACAAATTTTCCAGCACAATATAATTCTTGTCAGTACCCAGATGACGGACAGAGGCATCTAGGAGCTTTAGCTTGTTCTGCATACAGGTCTTTTTCAGGCTGGTACCGCTGGTGGAATACATCTTGGTACCCTCGCCCCCGTTGGCAACGTTGATTTCATCCACATAATACATGAGCTCCAGCGCCTCATCCCTGCCAATATGCTCATAGAGGGTGCCCCCAAAATCATTGGTAATATTGTACTTGCCGTCAGAGAAGGCACCAGCACCGCCAAAGCCGTTCATAATAGCGCAGGAAGGGCAGTTGATGCAGCTCTTGATTTTAACGCCGTCAATAGGGCATTTACGCTTTTCCAGAGAACGGCCTGCCTCAAAAACAGCTACCTTTATGTCCTTGTTCTTCTGCACCAGCTCATAGGCAGAAAAAATCCCCCCAGGACCTGCACCAATAATAATAACATCGTACTTCATGCTAAAATTCCTCCTGTAACTACATAAAACCTAAAAGAGGCTTTTTTACGCAGCAAAAAAGCTGCCAAAAACTGTACACCAAGCCCCATGCGGGCTATAGGCAACTGTTCTCGGCAGCTGGTAGAAACATCCTTCCATATCAAGGACTTATATAACCTTGAAGATGATAGCAGAAAGCAAGATGTTTGTCAACAAAATAATTTAATTTCCTGCGATTGCCGCCAGCTCTTTCTCGCTATACAAGCCGGAGGCCTTAATCTTGGCGAAGGATGTAAGTCCGGCTTTTATCATCTCTTTGGCACTCTGAATACGTCCCTCAAATCTCCCCTCAGCCCTTTGTTCCTTGCCAAAAATCTCAGTCTGTCTATCTTGATCAAATAAAGTCCGCATAATTCCCTCAACCTCCGTTTCCCTGCTAGCTAGATACTCACGCAATAGATTTCTATTCTTGCATATCCTAATAGTATTTTTTATAGCCGTCAATGTTCTGCCATTTTCTGACACCTGTTGTTTAAGCACCATGCAGAACTTGATATACTGGTTGATGATGGTATCCGAATCATCAACATATATGATCTTGGCCTTAGCTTCTATGCAACAATCACTCCCCGGAAAGAAAGTCTCCTTTAGTGATAGCTCATCCGGATGGTTGCCCTTTTCATTGGTATAAACCACATACAGTTCAGGTTTAGGCATATCCACAATAGCTGTACCGTAGAGATTGGCATCCACCTCGTTGAAGTATTCCTGATAGGTATTCATCAGATACATCAATGCTCTCAGCACGATATTGGGTGACCAAGTACTCTGAGCTTCTACCAAAATCATCAGCCTGTCTTTGGCTAAAAATCCTAGGTCGTTGTATAGCCCATTGGTCAAAATCCGCTGCAGTGTGATTATCTTCAAATCAGCTTCCGTAGTCTCAGTATCCTCAGGATGCAGCCCCTGATATAGCTGTAGCAAATACTTCGGATCCGTAAACAAATCCCTAAAAACCGTATCTTTGGCATCTCGTTTTACCTTTGTTTCAGTCTCCAAGAACTGCACCTCCCTAAATTTTACACCTTATTAATTTCCTGCGATTGCCGCCAGCTCTTTCTCGCTATACAAGCCAGAAGCCTTAATCTTGGCGAAGGATGTAAGTCCGGCTTTTATCATCTCTTTGGCACTCTGAATACGTCCCTCAAATCTCCCCTCAGCCCTTTGTTCCTTGCCAAAAATCTCAGTCTGTCTATCTTGATCAAATAAAGTCCGCATAATTCCCTCAACCTCCGTTTCCCTGCTAGCTATATTCCCTGGCAATAACCTTCTGTCTCAGAAATAGAAATCATAAATTCCTAGCATCATTATATCATTAAACGTGCTAAAAAGATATATTGCAAAATACATTTCACTGCACCTACTCATAGTCACAGTACTTACTAAAAAAGCGGCAGCAACAAGCCACCGCCATATATTCATAACTCCCGTTTCACTTTCTTCAGTGCACTTTTTATTACATCATCCATATCATAGTATTTATACTCAGCCAGCCTGCCACCAAAAATAACATTTTGCTCTTTAGCCGCCAGCTCTGCGTACTGCTGATATAATGCCTGATTCTTATCGTTGTTTACTGGGTAGTAAGCCTCCTGGCCTGGCTCCCAGTCAGCTGGATATTCTTTGGTAATATAGGTTACTGGCTGTGTACCAAATTCAAAATGCTTATGCTCAATAATTCTGGTATACGGCACCTCTCTCTCAGTGTAGTTCATCACAGCTACCCCCTGATGATTTACCTCCTCCAGCCTCTCTGTTTCAAACCTCAGGCCACGGTATTCCAGTCTCCCCAGCTGATAATCAAAATACTCGTCAATAGGCCCAGTGTAGACAATCTTCTTGGCAATATCTGCAAATTCCTCACGATTCTTGTTGTAGGCCACCTCAGTCCTTACTTCTATCCCCTCTAGCATAGCCTCTATCAGCTTGTTGTAGCCTCCCATAGGGATACCCTGATAGCGATCATTGAAGTAGTTATTATCAAAGGTATAGCGTACCGGAAGCCGCTTGATGATAAAAGCCGGAAGCTCCGTACAGCTTCTACCCCACTGCTTCTCAGTATATCCCTTGATTAGCTTGGTATAGATATCTGTTCCAACCAAGGATATAGCCTGCTCCTCCAGATTCTGTGGCTCTCCCTGGATAGCTGTCCTCTGCTCCTGAATCTTATCCGCTGCCTCCTTAGGGGTAACAACTCCCCACAGCTTGGCAAAGGTATTCATATTAAATGGCAGATTGTACAACTCTCCC
>CAVFWX010000071.1:0-10632 GCA_963626225.1 Anaerotignum sp. | reverse complement strand
AGCCTTTGGTTGCTGCTGCCCCGGAAGCTGAGGCTGATATCCCGCTGGGCTTCCATATAGGGGCCATCTACCAGCACATCTATCTGCTGCAACAGATACCTAATAACCTGCTCCTGGCATTTCAGCAGGTTCTCATATATATAGCCTGTATAGCACCAGATAGTCAAGCCATTGCTGCGGAGCATCTGCCCCAAATTTGCCAATGCCTCAGCCTGGCAGAAAGGCTCTCCCCCGCTGAAAGTAACCCCCTCCAGAATAGGATTTTCCAGAATCTCCCGTCCCAGCTTCTGGAGGGATACATTCCTGCCTCCCTGGAAGTCATGGGTCTGGGGATTGTGACAGCCAAAGCACCCATGGGGACAGCCCTGGGTAAAGATACTGTAGCGGTAGCCTTCGCCGTCCACAATGGACTCCTCCACCACTCCGGCAATCCTCAACCACCCCTCCGGGGCAGGAAACTGCTTAATGGAGGCCATGCTTTACCCTGTCGTGCTCCTCGGCTCTCTTGGCATTATTCCAGCGGTCAATAGTGCCTACCAGATAGCCGGTAATGCGACGGATACGCTCGAACTTGGCAGGCTGCAACTCATAGTCCAGATTGATTTCCCCGTCCTCAGCTGGAGAAATGGCAAGGCTGGCCAGCTCATCATGGTTCTCGCTCTGCAGCATATCAATATAGCCCATAATCTCAGCCTGGGACATATCCTCAAAGCCACTGACTGTAACATTAATACCATTTACCAACATAAAACCAGATCCTTCCCATTTGTATATAGGCAGCGTGAAAAAGCTGCGATATTTTCAAAATTACCGTATATTCTTGCATATATGCATTATTATAGGCTCTCTCGATTCCTTCCCTATAATACTATATATAGTGCCTCATGTCAATGTAGTACACTATATGTAGTATTTCTTATTCACAGCATATCCACAAGCCTTACGCAATATTATGTATATTTATGTATAAGCAAATGTATCTTATAAATCATAAATTCCCATATATTCTTCCTTATAGGAGTATCTTTTAGCGAACGGTATGCATTAAATATCAAGGCTATAAATTTTTGTGGATAACCTCCTATTTTTATCCCCAAAGAAAGAACCCACCTGTGGACAAATCCACAAGTAGGCTCCATTGCACTGCCATAGCACTTATTTTACAATATGCTTGCCGCCGTAGTATTTTGTTTTCCAATAACTGTCATTGAGCTTGTCAATGCGCACACCCTTGCTGGAGGATACGTGGATAAACTCTCCTTTGCCCAGGTAAATGCCGCAATGGGATGCTCCTGCCTCATAAGTGGTAAAGAATACCAAATCCCCTTCTTCCAAATTAGCTACCGTAGAATTTTTCCCCAGCTTGTACTGCTGATCTGCCGTCCGGGGCAAATTCATGCCGTTCTGGGCAAAAACGTACTGAAGATAGCCGGAGCAATCAAAGGCCTTTGGAGTGGTTCCTCCAAATTGATAAGGCACCCCGATATACTTCTTGGCTGTGCTAATAATGGACGGTACCTGACTGCGCGCCAAAAATGGCTGACTCTCCGGCACCTTGGTGCCCTTGCCTTTCATGGACTGCCAACTGCTGTCCTGGGTTCCCTCCCCAGCCATGGAGCCTCCGGTGCTTTCCTCCTTGCCCTCCAGATTTGCCTTGCGGCGGGCCACCTGGATGGCATTGTAGGTCTTGCTGTCTACCACACCGGTTATCTTGATTTTCTGATCCCGCTGAAAGGCCATAACAGCCCGGTAGGTACTGTTATCAAACTCTCCTGTTAGCTGGGAAATTTTATAGCCCAGGAATTGCAGCTGCTTCTGCACCTGTAACACCTCTGCACCCTTGGAATTTTTTTGCAGGGAAGTGAAAGCCAAGCCATGACCTGCCCCTGCCAGCCATGCAATGCACATTATTACTGCCAACGCCGGTAGCCTTGTAGAAAAAAACCTGTCCAGCCTCATAAAATCCCCCTTCACCTATCTGCGTACAATCTTGTTGCACATATTATAATGTATTTGAAGTAAAATTTCATCAAAAATCTCATGTAATTTCCCCAACCCAAGCAGATTTATGCACCATTTTTCCAGCTATACACAGTTTTCCACCAAATACCGGGGATAACTCCCCTTTTATACACATGCAATCACAGCTTATCCACAAAGTTATCCACATTTTTGATTTTTTGTGGATAAACTCCCCTCAAGGCCTTGACAAATATCCGCCAATATACTCCGTTCTACAAAAAAGGAGCCATCCGAAGATGACTCCCACAAAAATTGCTCTTAATAAATCTTATCCACCACAAAGCCTGCATTTTCCAGTGCCTTGATGATCTTCTGGACATGCTCATAGCCGTGGGTCTCCACAGTAACCTCCAGCACTACCTTCTTGAAGCTGTCAGTTACCTTGGACTGGTTGTGCTCCAGCTTGATAACATTGGCATTCTCGTCCGCCAATACCTGGGACACGTGCAGCAACTGGCCTGGCTTGTCTGGCAGCTGTACGGAGAAGCAGAACACTCTGCCACGGGCGATAAGAGCCTTGTCAATTAGGGCAGAGATGGTGGAAATATCAATATTGCCGCCACTGATAATGGCCGCAACCTTCTTGCCCTTAAATGGCAGCTTGTTCAATGCGGCCAGGCTCAGAGCACCGGCACCTTCGGCAATCAGCTTGTGCTTCTCAATAAGGGACAGCAAAGCGGACATAATCTCCATTTCAGAAACGGTAATAATCTGATCCAGATATTTCTTGCAGAAGGCATAGGTCAAATCACCAGGGGTCTTTACGGCACAGCCATCAGCTACAGTGTCCACCGCTGACAGGGTAGCAATGCCACCTTCCATAAAGGACTTCTCCATGCAAGCAGCCCCTTCTGGCTCCACGCCGATGACCTTTACATTAGGATTTACGGACTTGGTAGCCAGAGCCACGCCGCTGGCAAAGCCGCCGCCGCCAATAGGCACCAGAATGGCATCTACATCCTTCAGCTCGTCAATAATCTCCAGGGCAGTAGTTCCCTGACCAGCCAATACCTTCTGGTCGTTGAATGGGTGAATATACACATAACCCTTTTTCTTCTGGAGCTCCAGGGACTTGGCATAGGCATCGTCAAAGCTGTCGCCAAAAAGCACTACCTCGGCACCATAGGCACGGGTAGCCTCTACCTTCAGAATAGGAGTAGTGGCAGGCATGCAGATGATAGCCTTGCAGCCCAGCTTCTGTGCAGCAAAGGCCACACCCTGGGCATGGTTACCGGCAGATGCAGTAATAACGCCACGCTTACGCTCGTCCTCATTCAGCTGGCTGATTTTATTGTATGCGCCTCTCAGCTTGAAGGAGCCTGTATTCTGCAGATTCTCAGGCTTCAGATAAACATTGTTGCCACTCAGATCAGAGAAGAATGGACTTTCAATCAGCTGGGTTTTCTTGGCTACACCGTCCAGCTGCTTGGCTGCCTGGTACACATCAGCAATAGATGTATTTGCCAGCACCTCCTCAATGGTCAATTCTGTTTTCTTTGCTTCCTCTGCCATATATAGGCCCCCTTAATTTCTCTTATGATTTTTATTTAGCGTTCCTTACAGAATATCATCAGAGGCTATTTCTGTCAATTTATTCCTGTGCTAGAAAAATTCCTCTGGCTTCCTCTGGGGATTTTCCCTGACCTAGAGCCAGCATTAGCCGAACGGTCAGAGCCTCCGCCGTAGCCTCTCCGCCAGACAGCACCCCATGCTCAAGGGCACGCATACCAACCTCGTAAGTATTCATATGAACACCATCATATACGCACTGGGTGGTGCATACCACCAAAACGCCTTTAGCGATGGCATAATCTATGGCCGGCAACAGGGATAATGGAGATTCATCCGTAGGAATCCCTCCGGCACCAAAGGCTTCCAAAATAATCCCACCATAGCCATTATCTGACAACAGCCGTATAAGGTCTGGAGCTGTACCAGGCACCAGCTTAATAACAGCTACTCTGGAGTCTATAGCTCTGCATATCTGCAGTGCATCGCCGCCCAAGGTTCCCTCAACAGCATCTGGCAACGCCTGCCATTTCAATTCGCTTGTATCCTTATCCAGATAGGCTGCTACTGGGGCATTGATGCTGCCAAAGCCTGTAAAATCCTTAGCATATATTTTTCTGGCTTTATTGCCCTGTATCAGCCTGCCAGCAAAGGCAAGGTACACCCCAGCCCTGCTGCTAATAGCCCCCTGAACTGCCAAGAGCAGATTGGCTGGTGCATCACTTCCAGCTACTCCCATAGGCAGCTGGGAACCGGTAATAATAACCGGCTTCTGCAGATTTTGCAACATATAATATAAGGCTGAAGATGTATACGCCATGGTGTCCGTGCCATGGCTGATAACAAAGCCATCATAATCGGCATATCTTTCCGCTACCGCCTCCGCAATCCTCTGCCAATGCTCTGGCACTAGATTGCTGCTATCCAGCTGCAACAGCTGTACAAAATCAATATGGGCCAGATTCTGCAGCTCTGGAACTTCTTTAGCTAAATCCTCCCCGCTAAGTGCCGGCATCAAGCCATGCTCCGTTTCCCGACTGGCAATGGTACCTCCAGTGGCAATAAAACAAATTCTTTTCTTCATATTGTTACAAGACAAGGCTTGGCTTAGTCTGCCAGTTCCTCAATAGTTGGTGCCTTATGCTCATTGATGCATTCAGCGGTAATGGTTACTTTGCGATGTTTATCGGAGCGAGGAATATCAAACATAATATCCAGCATTACATCCTCGATAATTCCCTTCAGGGAACGGGCACCAGTTTTCCGCTCAATGGCCTTCTTTGCCACAGCACGAAGGGCACCCTCATCAAATTCCAGATCAACATTATCCATTTCCATGAGCTTGCGGTACTGCTTGACCGGAGCATTGCGAGGCTCAGTGAGAATCCTCAGCAAAGCATCCTCATCCAGTGCCTCCAGGGTACAGATAATAGGCAGACGGCCAATAATTTCCGGTATAATACCAAACTTCATGAGATCCTCTGGACTGGCCTTGTGAATCAGCTCATTGTACTTAGGCTTGTCACTCTGGGTCTCAATCTTGGCGCCAAAGCCGATGGCAGAGTCAGTGCTCTTTAGACGCTTGGCAATTATCTTCTCAATGCCTACAAAGGCACCGCCTACGATAAAGAGGATATTCTTGGTATTTACCTTGATGGTCGGAGCCTCTGGGTGCTTCCGCTGTCCCCGGGCAGTAAACTCTACCTCGCTGCCCTCCAGCATCTTCAGCAGGGACTGCTGCACACCCTCATGGCCAGGGTCAGCGGTAATGGTGTTGTTTTCACCAGACTTGCGGGCAATCTTGTCAAACTCATCCAGATAGATAATGCCATGCTCGCAGCGAGTAATATCCTTGTCAGCAGCATAGTACAGATTGCGGACAGCCACCTCTACATCAGAGCCAACGAAGCCCGCCTCAGTCAGGCTGGCAGAATCAGTAACAGCAAATGGAATATCCAGCATCTTAGCCAGATGAGACAGGAGGGCTGTCTTGCCGCAGCCAGATGGGCCCATGATAATAACATTGGACTTGTCGATTTCCTCCAACTCATCTTTCTTGTGGTCAAAGCCGTATTTCATTCGCTTATAGTGGTTGTAGATAGCCACGGCAAGAATCTTCTTGGCTCTGTCCTGATTGATGATGTACTGATCCAGATACTCCTTGATCATATGAGGCTTGATTTTTGCCATTTCCTCATCCAGACTAACGTTAGCCTCATTCTCAGCTTCCTGCTGCATTTCGGTTTCGTGGGCCTCGATAGCATGATACAGGTCTACTACACACCTGGAGCACAGGGCAAAGCCACTGCGAGGGTCGTAGACCGGCAGGTCATATTGGGAATGTACCACTACACGGCGTTTGCAGAAGCTACACTGAATTGTTGGATCTTTTGCAGTCATAAATATTCCTCTCTATAAGGCTACAGGGCTAATTTTATCATCCATCCTCAGACGACTGATTAATTTAGTGTTGCAGCCAGAAAACGCATTATTATTCACTAACAGTATATATTATGGTGGAAAGCCGTCAAATTTTCAACATATTTTTCTAATAATTTGTTGCGTCAGCAGGTGCCCTATGATATAATATCACAAGTCGGATTTTGAGTCCGCAGAAGTTGATATTTTCGGCTTTGTCCCATTTTGGGAAGCTAAGTCGGACCAAGTCTTCGCAGAGAGGACTTGTAATACTCCCAATATGGGGAAAAGCGAGGTGTATAGATATGAAGAACGGTATTCATCCAGAGTTCTTTGAGGCAAAGGTTATCTGCGGTTGCGGCAATACCTTCACTACCGGCTCCACCAAGGCTGAGCTGAGAGTTGATGTTTGCTCCAAGTGCCATCCTTTCTTCACCGGTCGTCAGCGTGATATCGCAGCAGGCGGTCGTATCGAGAAGTTCAACAAGCGCTACGGCAAATAAGAACTTTAGGAGCAGGACGGGTAGTCCTGCTCTTTTTTTGCATTTGAACTGCCTTTTGAAAGGATTTACATATATGAATGAGAAAAAAATTACCATCGGCGGCCAGGCCGTAATAGAAGGTGTCATGATGCGTGGCCCGGTGCTGACAGCCACAGCGGTTCGCACACCTGATGGCAAGATAGAGGTCAGCAAGCGTCCGGTAAATTCCATCAGCGATAGGTATCCTGTGCTGAAAAAGCCATTGCTGCGGGGCTGCGTTTCCCTCTTTGAATCCCTGGTAATCGGCATCCGCTCCCTGGGGTATTCTGCCCAGATGGCTGGAGAGGAAGAAGAGCAGCTTAGCGACAAAGAGCTGGCAGGTACCATGGTCTTTGCCTTTGTGCTGGCAGCAGTGCTGTTTATTGCCATTCCTACCGGAGCGGCAAAGCTGTTTCATGTTATTACGGAGGATCCGGTATTTTTGAACCTGATGGAGGGAGTACTGCGTCTGGCAATCTTTATGGCATACATTGTAGGCATTTCCCGCATGAAGGATATCCAGCGGGTTTTCCAGTATCACGGTGCGGAGCACAAGACCATTGCCTGCTTTGAGGCTGGAGAAGCCCTGACTGTAGAAAACGCCATGAAGCATACCAGGTTTCACAAGCGTTGCGGTACTTCATTTTTGCTGATTGTCATGCTGGTAAGCATCTTTGTCTTTGCCTTCTTGGGGTGGCCAAGCCTGGTAGAGCGAATTGCCAGCCGGATTATCCTGCTGCCGGTGGTGGCAGGCATATCCTATGAGCTGATTCGCTTCTCTGCCAATTCCGACAGCTGCATCCTGGGCTGGGCTGTAAAGCCTGGCCTGTGGCTTCAGAGATTGACTACCAGGGAACCGGAGCCGGATATGCTGGAGGTGGCCATTGAATCTGCCAAGGCGGTACTGCCGGAGGACAAGATTCCTGAAGGAACAGCAGATTATCTCCATCCACAACCTGAATCTATGGACTAACAATTTATGAATAAGGAGCTTGAAGATAAATTATGAATATGCTGGATAAATTGCAGGCTGTAGAGGGCAAATATCTGGAGCTGGAATCTCTCATCAGCGATCCATCAGTGCTGGCAGATATGCCAAGGTGGCAGAGATATAGCCGGGAGCATGCCGGACTGGAGCCTATTGTGGCAGCCTACCGGGAATACCGTACCGTGTGCCAGGGCATTGAGGACGATAAGTCCATGCTCAGCGACGGCATAGATGATGATGAATTCCGTCACATGGTAGAAGATGAACTGGCAGAACTTCGCAGCCGCAAGGAGGAACTGGACACCCAGCTGCCTATTTTGCTGCTACCAAAGGATCCTAACGATGACAAAAACGTCATTGTGGAAATCCGTGGTGGCGTTGGGGGCGAGGAAGCCGCCCTTTTTGCGGGAGATCTTTTCCGCATGTACTCCCGCTATGCTGAAAGCCAGGGCTGGCGGGTAAGCATTATTGATTCCAACCCTACAGAAATCGGTGGCTTTAAGGAAATTTCCTTTGCGGTAGAGGGCCAGGGAGCCTACAGCAAGCTAAAATATGAAAGCGGCACCCATCGGGTACAGCGGGTACCTGTAACGGAGTCCGGTGGCCGTATCCATACCTCTGCCGTAACGGTAGCTGTACTGCCAGAGGCTGATGAGGTGGACGTGGATATCCGTCCGGAGGAACTGCGAATTGATACCTACCGCGCCGGAGGTGCTGGTGGACAGTATGTAAACAAAACTGAGTCTGCTATCCGCATTACTCATTTGCCGACAGGTATTGTGGTACAGTGCCAGGACGAAAAGTCCCAGCTAAAGAACAAGGAAAAGGCTATGCGTGTCCTTAGGGCCAGGGTACTGGAGCAGGCACAGCAGCAGCAGGCAGATGCCATTGCCGCAGACCGCAAAAGCCAGGTAGGTTCCGGAGATCGCAGCGAGCGTATTAGGACATACAATTTCCCACAGGGACGGGTTACAGATCATCGCATTGGCCTGACCCTCCACAAGCTGGACTTTGTGCTGAACGGCCAGCTTGATGAACTGCTCAATGCCCTGATTACTGCGGACCAGGCAGAAAGATTGAAGCAGGTGCAATAATGGCTGAAGAAAATAAAACATCCCCTGCCCAGGCAGGGGAAATCTGGACTATAGGCAAAATCCTAAAATGGACGGAGCAGTATTTTGCCAAGGCGGGCTTGGATTCTGCTAGACTGGATGCGGAGGTATTGCTGTCCCATGTGCTAAAAAAAGAGAGGATTTTTCTCTATGTGCATTTTGACCAGCCTCTGGAACCTCATGAGCTGGCAACCTACAAGGAATGCATCAAACGGCGGGTCAAGCATGAGCCTGTGGCATATATTACAGGCCATAGAGAGTTTATGGGGCTGGAATTCAAGGTTAGCAAAGATACACTTATCCCCCGTCCAGATACAGAAATATTGGTGGAGGCCGTTCTGCAAAGGTTGAAGCCCACTGGTGAAGGCTGCTGCATTGCAGATATTGGCACCGGCACAGGAGCCATCTGCTTGTCACTTTTGAACTATTTGCCCCAGTTAAAGGGCTATGCTGTGGATATTTCTGCTGAAGCATTGAAGATAGCCCTGGAAAATGCGGAAAACCTAGGGCTAAAGGATAGAGCTGTATTACTTCAGGGAGATTTGCTGGAACCGTTGAAACAAAAACTGCCAGCAGGAGAAAGGCTTAGTGCCATTGTGTCAAATCCCCCATATATACCAAAGGCAGATATTCAAGGGCTAGAGGCTGATGTCAGGGCTTATGAGCCTATAGGGGCACTAGACGGTGGCGTGGACGGACTGGACTTTTACCGCCGACTGATGCAGGAATCTGCTGAACTCCTAGAGAATGAGGGATTTCTTGCCCTGGAGGTAGGCATCCATCAGGCACAGCAGCTAAAGGCATTGTCTGAGGCTATGCCCCAGTGGAAGAACTGTGAAATCATACGTGATTTGGCAGGGATTGAGCGGGTAGTTGTTTTGTGGAAAGCGTGAGGTCATTGGCAATGAATAAAGAAGCGGATTTTTCTCTCAATACAGAGCTGGTGCAGATAAAAAATCCTGAAAGGCAGCAGGAGGAAATTGCCCGGGCAGCACAGCTGCTGAAAAAGGGAGAGCTAGTGGCATTTCCGACAGAAACTGTCTACGGCGTAGGTGCACTGGCACTGGACAAGCAGGCGGTGGAAAGGCTTTATGCTGCCAAGAACCGTCCTGCTGGCAAGGCCTTTTCCCTGCAGATTGCTGATATAAATATGTTGCAACAGGTAACGGCTTATGTGCCTCAGATGGCACGAAAGCTCATTGACCGCTTCTGCCCTGGCCCTATTACTGTTATCTTGCCAAAGGCAGCAAAGGTGCCAGAGCGGGTAACTGGAGGCAGGGACACAGTGGGTATCCGCATACCAGATAATGACATTGCCCTGGCATTGCTCCGGGCTGTGGGAGCACCACTGGCTGTGCCCAGTGCCAATATTTCAGGACATCTCAGTCCCAAGAATGGTGCCCAGGTCTATGGGGATATGGCAGGCCGACTGTCCATGATTTTGGATGGTGGCAGCTGCAGCATCGGCAGGGAATCCACCATTGTAGACTGCACTGGCAGCAAGCCTGTTATTGTCCGCCAGGGTGCTATACCGGAGGCTGAGATTTTAGCAGCCTTGAGCTAAATTAGAATCACATTAAAAAATCCACACTAGGTGGACACAAATTACATTGTAATATATAATACCTCTTGAGATATAGGACAGGCCTTGGACATTTTTATGGGAGGCAGGTCCAGAATTTTAGGAGGTATTTTTGTATGAAAAAGAAAATCGCACTGACCCTGGCTGCTATGATGGCAGCTACCCAGATGGCTATGGCTGCTCCTCATGGACACGCAGACCGCCATCATGGAGAAAAGCCTGTTGCCCATGTGGAAATAATGGTGGGCATGGCCAATCCATGGACTGACCACGAAAGCCTGTCCCAGGCTCAGAAGGCTGTTGGGGTAAAGCTGGATATTCCTGATGAGCTGGCCCATGGCAGACAGGCAGATTTCCGCACCCTGGAGGATGGCAAGGTGCTGGAGGTTATTTATCGTGATGCTGCAGGCAATGAAACCGCCCGTATCCGCAAGACACCAGGCAGATATGATGTCAGCGGCGACTATGTAGGCTATACCA
>CAVFWX010000070.1:0-10682 GCA_963626225.1 Anaerotignum sp. | reverse complement strand
ACCATAGGTATGAATAAAAAAGAAAGGGACAATAGTAGCAAAAGAAAACCTGGCAGCACAATGTGCATAAATATAGCCCTGGGAGTGTACCCTCGTCGACTCGCTCTCGCTCCTATATCGACATAGCGGATGCTAAGCTCTCACGAGGGGCATGATTTATGTCCTACCGGCATAAATCATGGCTCGTGAATCGCTAAGCACCGATGTCGATAAAGGGTCTCCTTAGGGTACACATCCCAGGGCTTTATTCGTGCTTGCACAGTATAACTACAAGAGTATTCAAGCCGATGGATGCGTTAATTGTCTTCATTAGTGAAATACACAGGTAAAGCTATTAGCACACCATGGACTCTACGGAGAAGTCTTATCTTACTTTACAACACCAGCAGCAAAGATAGTGGTGGACTTCCAGGTTTGTCCTTTTTTCAGCAAAGGCTGTGGGAATTCTGGATGTGCTGGGGAGTTTGGATAGAACTGGGTCTCCAAGCAGAAGCCGCTGCGGCGTGGATAGGATACCCCACCCTTGCCGGCAGTGCCATCCAGGAAGTTGCCGCTGTAGAACTGCATACCTGGCATATCAGTATATACGGTGAGGCTGATGTGGGTTTCAGGAGAAACAGCATAGGCAGCCTTCTTTAGGCCGTTTTCTTCTGGGCCGGTAAGAATCCAGTTATGGTCATAGCCTGCACCCCATACCAGCTGTTGGAAATCATCATCAATCCGGGCACCAATAGCAGTAGACTGCTGGAAATCCATAGGAGTGCCGGCAGCAGGATAGATCTTGCCATTTGGCAAGGATTCGTCATTAGCCTCTGTAAGACTGTCAGAGAAAATCTGCAGCTGGTGGTCCAGTACCAGAGAACCGTTGCAGCCATTGAGGTTGAAATAGCTATGGTTGGTCATATTGCAGATTGTGTCTGCATCGCTGGTGGCTTCGTAGCCGATTTTCAGCTGATTGTCCTCAGTTAGCTCGTAGGTAACATGGGCGGTGAAATTGCCAGGGAAGCCACCTTCACCATCAGCACTGTGGATGGTCATAACCAGCTTACCATCCTGCTCCTCAGCTGACCAAAGCTTGCAGTGGAAGCCTGTGCTGCCGCTGTGGAGGCTGTTGGTGCCATTTTTGCCATCATTCTGCTCCAAATGATAGGTGGTGCCATCAATGGTAAACTCTGCATTTTGGATGCGGTTGGCATGGCGGCCTACGATGGCACCCATGTAGAAGCTTTCCTGCTCATAGCCCTTAGCGTCATCAAAGCCCAGGATAATATCTGTCAGCTGCCCGGACTTACTAGGTACCTGGAAGCTCTGGATGCGTGCTCCGTAGGTTATAATGGTAGCTTTTGCACCGGATGCATTTTCCAGGGTGTAGCTGTATACGGTGCTGCCGTTGGAAAGGCGGCCGAAGTCTTTTTTTGAGATTGATGCCATAATAAAATCCCCTCTTTATTAAACAGTGTTTCATATTAAGGTATATTGTTTGCTGCCAAAATTTCATGGCCAGCTATGCCTGTGCCAGAAAAAACAAGGCTATACCTCCTAGATACTATTAAATAATATAGCATTTTCCCCAGGTTGTGTCAAAGCTGTGCCCGTGAATCAGCAAGGTAAAATATTACTTGAAAATTTCAATGTGCACGTACACAAAAAATCATTGACAAGCCGTCACAAAAAGAGTAGTATATAGATAACGGGATAAAAGACGAAAAAATACTAGAAAAAAGGAGTATTTTCTGAATCTTTTCGTTACTGGCATCTGGTGAGTATCGGTTTTTCCACCAAGATGCAGTAGTTTTGGAAGAAGGAGGTAAAGGAAAAGGTATCGGCTCAGTATCAGGGGTGTTATTGGGCTGGAGGAGTGTTCACTCAATTTTAGAAGGAGAGGTATTCTAAATGAGAAAAATCATTGCGTTAGTTATCTCCATGATGATGCTGCTGTTTGCAGTTGGCTGCGGCGGCGGTGATGATCAGGCCAAGAAAGATGGCGGTGACAAGAAGATTACCATGGGCTTCTCCCAGATTGGTGCAGAGTCCGAGTGGAGAACTGCCAACACTGATTCTGTTAAGTCCGCAGCTGAGGCTGCCGGCATTGACCTGAAGTTCTCTGATGCACAGCAGAAGCAGGAGAACCAGATCAAGGCCATCCGTTCCTTCATTTCCCAGGGCGTTGATGTTATCGCTTTCGTGCCAATCGTAGAGACTGGTTGGGATACTGTTTTGAAGGAAGCAAAGGATGCTAAGATTCCTGTTATTATCGTTGACCGTGACCTGAAGGTAGAGGATGATTCCCTCTATGTTGCCAAGATTGGTACCAACATGGTTACTGAGGGTCAGAAGGGCTTCGAGTGGTTGGCAAAATATGCCAACGAGAAGCAGCTGAAGCCTCGTGATGGCGGCGACAAGCTGAACATCGTTGTTCTGGAAGGTACTGTAGGTTCCACCGCAGCCCTCGGCCGTACCCAGGGCTTCAATGAGGCCATGGCAGCATCCCCAGATAAGGATAAGTTCAATATCCTGGCTTCCCAGACTGGTGAGTTCACCCGTCAGAAGGGTCAGGAGGTTATGGAGTCCTTCCTGAAGTCCTATGGCAACCAGATTGATATCCTGGTAGCTCAGAACGATGATATGGCTCTTGGTGCTATCCAGGCTATTGAGGCTGCTGGCCTGAAGCCTGGTCAGGACATTACCATCCTGTCCTTCGATGGCGTAAAGGGTATTTTCCAGGCCATGATCGAAGGCAAGTCCAACTGCACCGTAGAGTGCAACCCACTCCAGGGCGAGCTTCTCATGGAGACTGCCAAGAAGATTCTCGCTGGCGAGAAGGTAGACAAGGTTGTATATGTAGATGAGGGCGTTTTCCCTGCTGATGTAGCTGAGAAGACCCTGCCATCCCGCAAGTACTAATATCGGGTCTGGCTTAGGTTAGATGCAATGAATGAGCCGCGCCTCGGCTCTCCAAAGAGCCTGGGCGTGGTTTTTTATACCCGTGAATAGGGGGTATATGGACAAAGGGGAGGATTTTTATGGCAGCAGCATTGTTGGAAATGCGAAATATTGACAAAGTATTTCCAGGTGTCAAGGCCTTGTCCAATGTGGATTTTACGCTTCATGCAGGGGAAATCCATTCTCTGATGGGGGAGAATGGTGCAGGCAAGTCCACCTTGGTAAAGGTGCTGACCGGCGTATACCCTAAGGATGGAGGAACCATCCATCTCAACGGTAAGGAAATTTATCCAAAGACACCAAAGGAAGCCATGGAGGAAGGCATTTCCACTGTTTATCAGGAAGTAAACCTCTGCCCAAACCTGACTGTGGCAGAAAATATTTTTATTGGCCGGGAGCCAAAGAAGTTCGGTTTTATTGATTGGAAGGAAATCAGCCGCCGCTCTGTGGAGCTGTTGAAAAGGCTGGATGTAGATATTGATGTAAACAAGACCCTGGACAACTACCCGGTAGCTATCCAGCAGATGGTGGCTATTGCCAGGGCTGTAGATGTAGATGCCAAGATTTTGATATTGGATGAGCCAACATCTTCACTAAATGAAGGTGAGACTGCCCGTCTTTTCAAGATTGTACGTCAGCTGCAGAAGCAGGGCATGGGAATTATATTTATATCACATTTTTTGGAGCAGATATATGAGCTTTGCGACCATATTACCATTCTTCGCAACGGCGAGCTGGTAGGCTCCTATGAAGTGGCTAAATTGCCTAGGTTGGAACTCATCGCCAAGATGGTCGGCAAGGACCTGAATGACGTTAAGGATATGGACAAGATGGCAGAAAAGAGTACGCCATCTGATGAGGTATTTATCGAAACTGACCATGCAGCCAGTGTAGGACAGATAAAGGATGTTTCCCTGCAGATCCACAAGGGAGAGGTTATCGGACTGGCAGGCCTTCTAGGTTCTGGCCGTACCGAAACGGCTGAAATGATGTTTGGCCTCAAGAGCGTTACGGGAGGCAAGCTGAAGATTAACGGCAAGGAAGAAAAGCTGTCCAACCCTATGGCAGCCATGAAGGAAAAAATTGCCTTCTGTCCTGAGGATCGGAAGCTGTCCGGCATTATTGGAGATCTTACCGTAAGGGAAAACATTATCCTGGCTCTCCAGGCTATGGATGGCATGTTCAGCCATATTCCTTATGCCAAGCAGGTGGAGCTGGCTGACAAGTTTATTGATAGACTCCGTATAAAGGTTTCTGATAGGGATCAGCTTATCAAGAACCTGTCTGGCGGCAACCAGCAGAAGGTTATTATTGCCAGATGGCTGGCTACCCAGCCTCGTTTCCTGATTTTGGACGAGCCTACCAGAGGTATTGATGTAGGTACCAAGACGGAAATCCAGAAAATGGCTGTGGAACTGGCCAAGACCGAGGGCATGTCCGTGGCCTTTATCTCCAGTGAAATGGATGAGATGGTCCGTACCTGCTCCAAGCTTATCGTTATGCGTGACCGCAAGAAGGTTGCGGAGCTGACAGGGGATCAGATTAGCTCCGACGGGGTTATGCAGGCTATTGCCGGAGGTGACAACTAATGGAAAAGCTGAAGGGTTTTACATCCAGCTCCCTGTTTTTGCCTATTGTGGCTCTGGCAGTGCTGCTGATATTCAATGGAATTTTTGTTGAGGGCTTCTTCGACATTCAGATGACAGAGGATGGCCGCTTATTTGGTAGAGTTATAGATATTCTTACCCGTTCCAGCTCCTTGGTTATCCTGTCCTTGGGCATGACCTTGGTTATTGCCACCAGCGGTATTGATATTTCCGTTGGTGCCGTGGTAGCCATTTCCGCTGCGGTAGTGTGCAATCTCATTGGCGGCCGTGGCGATGGCGTGGCTGAAACTCCTATGGTATTGGCTATTTTGGCTGCTGTAGCCATTGGTGTTCTTTGCGGCATCTGGAACGGCATATTGGTAGCTAAGTTCAAGATTCAGGCGGTAGTTGCTACCTTGATTCTTATGACAGCTGGTCGTGGTATTGCCCAGCTGCTGACAGAGGGTCAGATTATTACCGTATATTACAAGCCATTTGCTTCCATTGCGGGAGTTATTCCGGGCATGCCATTGCCTACCAATGTATTTATTGCCTTGGCCATGGTGCTTTTAGTGGTTTTCGTTATGAAGAAAACCAGTATCGGCCTGTTTATCCAGTCTGTAGGCATTAATCCAACAGCTGCTAAATATGTAGGTATCAATGTTACACTGGTACTGTTCCTGGTATATGCCTTCTCCGGCTTCTGTGCTGGTGTTACTGGCTTGATTGAAAGCTCCCTTATCCGGGCAGCTGATGCTAACAATGCCGGATTAAACATGGAAATGGATGCCATTCTTGCCGTTGCTCTGGGCGGTACTCTTCTCTCCGGCGGCAAGTTCTACTTAGGTGGTTCCGTTATCGGTGCCATTACCATTCAGACATTGACCACTACCCTGTATGCTGTAGGCGTATCTGCCGATCAGCTGCCGGTGGTAAAGGCCATCGCAGTAATCGTTATCTGCCTGATCCAGTCCAAGAAAGCCAGGGAGCTTTTTGATAGCTGGAAGGGAAGCAAGGATAATGGAAAGGCGGTGAATAAGGCATGAAAAAGAAATTAAGCGGGCTGATAGCCTCTAAATATTTCTCCTTCGTTGTTACCGTTATCCTCTTCGCTGTTCTCTACGGAGCAGGAATCGGCATGTACAAGGGCTTTAGCAAGCCACAGGTTTTCCTGAATTTGTTTATTGATAATGCAGCCTTGATTATTGTGGCAGTGGGCATTACCTTCCCGTTGCTCATAGGCGGTATTGATTTGTCCGTAGGTGCGGTGCTGGCTCTGACCTGTATGGTGCTGGCATGGCTTTTGGCAAATACCGGTATTCCTGTATTTGCAGCTATCTTCTTGGTATTGCTGATGGGTACTGTATTTGGCACCCTTCAGGGTTATATTATCGCTAAATTTGATTTACAGCCATTTATCATCACCTTGGCAGGTATGCTGTTCTGCCGTGGTTTGACAGCTGTAATCTCCCGGGAAACCATCAATATTACGGATCCAACCTTTGTGGCTATGGCGGATTTCCGTTTGCCTGTAGGTCCAGGCTTTGTGTCCATGGGCGTACTTATTGCCATTGTGGCATTGATAGTAGCTACTATAGTCTTGGGCTTCACTCGCTTTGGCAGAAATATCTATGCCTTAGGTGGCAGTGAGTCCTCGGCATCTCTCATGGGCTTGCCGGTGTTCCGCACCAAGGTTAGCGTATATACCATCTGCGGCTTTTGCTCTTCCCTTGGTGGTATCGCTTATGCCTTGATGATGCTGACAGGCTACAATCTCCACGGCATGGGCATGGAAATGGATGCCATTGCTTCCACCGTTATTGGCGGTACCTTGCTAACAGGCGGTGTAGGCTTTATCCCTGGTGCCCTCTTCGGTGTGCTGATTCAGGGTGTTATCCTGACCTTTATCAGCTTCCAGGGAACCTTGTCCGCCTGGTGGACCAAGATTGTGGTAGGTGCCTTGCTGTGCGTATTCATTATTATGCAGGCCTTTATCACTGAGCACAAGAGTAAGCTGACGGCAAAGAGCTCCTTGGAGGAGAATAGTTGAGATATTTGCAGGGGCAGGGAGTCCTGCCCCTTGGATACAAATAGAAGCAGTTTTTAGGAGGAAAAAGATATGCTGGAGGAATTGAAGCAGAAAGTATATGAAGCAAATATGCTGCTGCCAAAGTATGGATTGATTACCTTTACCTGGGGCAATGTTTCAGGCATTGACAGGGAGTCAGGCTTGTTTGTCATTAAGCCATCCGGGGTGGAATACGATGTAATGAAGCCTGAGGATATGGTAGTTGTGGATTTGGATGGCAACAAGGTGGAGGGAGATTTGAATCCTTCATCTGATACCGAGACCCATCGGGTGCTGTACAAGAACTTCAAGAATATTGGCGGCATTGTTCATACTCATTCCCGCTGGGCCACTACCTTTGCCCAGGCAGGACAGGGGGTAAGGGCCTATGGTACCACCCAGGCAGATTATTTCTATGGTGAGATTCCATGTACCAGGGATATGACTCCTGAGGAAATCCAGGGGGAATATGAGTATGAAACCGGCAATGTCATTGTAGAGCGTTTCAAGGATATCAATCCTGATTATGTGCCAGCTGTATTGGTAAAGAATCATGGACCATTTACCTGGGGTACAGATCCTTTCAATGCTGTTCACAATGCAGTAGTGCTGGAGGAAGTTGCCATGATGGACTTCCATACCCAGATGCTCACTGGCGACAGGGATCCTATGCCACAGGTATTGCTGGACAAGCATTTTATGCGGAAGCACGGCCCTAATGCATATTATGGCCAGAAGAAAAAATAAATTTCCAACTGTAAAGTAAGGAGGGGTCTTTCTTGAGTCTGGAAAACATCAAGGAGAAAATTGCTGCTGGGGAAACAGCCCTGGGCATTGAGCTGGGGTCCACCCGTATCAAGGGTGTCCTCATGACATCGGATATTGAAACCATAGCTGTGGGGAGCTATGGCTGGGAAAACAAGCTGGAAAACGGCGTATGGACCTATGACCTGGAGGAGGCCTGGAAGGGTATCCAGACCTGCTATGCTGAGCTGGCAGGACAGGTAAAGGAAAAATACGGTGTGGAGCTGAAGAAAATTGGCTCCATGGGCGTTAGTGCCATGATGCACGGTTATTTGGCTTTTGATGAAAAGAATGAGCTGCTGGTGCCATTTAGAACCTGGCGGAACAATATTACCGGCCAGGCTGCTGACGAGCTGACAGAGGTGCTGGGCTTCAATATTCCACAGCGGTGGAGCGTGGCCCATGTATATCAGGCTGTGCTGAACAAGGAGCCTCATGTACCATCCATCAAGTTTATTACCACCTTGGCAGGCTACGTACATTGGAAGCTCTGCGGGGAAAAGGTCTTGGGCATCGGTGATGCTTCAGGCATGTTCCCAATAGATGAAAATATTGCTTCCTACGACAAGGATATGCTGGCCAAGTTTGACGGTCTGGATAATATCAAGGCTCTGCCTTGGAATCTAGAGGATATTCTCCCTGGAGTATTGCCAGCAGGTAAGACTGCCGGTACATTAAGTGCCGAGGGTGCCAAGTTGCTGGATCCATCTGGTACCTTGGAGGCTGGTGCAACTATGGCACCACCAGAGGGCGATGCCGGTACCGGCATGGTAGGCACCAACAGTGTCAGAAAGCGTACAGGCAATATCTCCGTAGGTACCTCTGCTTTCTCCATGAATGTATTGGAGGAGCCATTGAAGGCTGTACATCGGGATATTGATATTGTTACCACGCCAGATGGTGCTCCTGTGGCCATGGTTCATGTCAATAACTGCTCTTCCGACATCAACGCCTGGGCTGGGCTCTTTGGGGAGTTTGCCAAGGCTCTGGGAGTAGATGTGGCACCAGACAAGCTCTACAGTGTGCTGTTCAATCAGGTAAAGGTGGCAGATCCTGCTGCTGGTGGCCTTGTAAACTACAGCTTCCTGTCTGGTGAGAATATTACTGACACCCAGGAAGGTAGGCCGTTGTTTGTCCGCACTCCCCATAGTGCCATGAATCTGGGGAACTTTATGCTGGCTCAGCTGTATTCAGCCTTTGCTACCTTGAAAATCGGCATGGATGTGCTGGTAAAGGAAGAGCATGTACAGACTGATGTTATGCTGGCCCAGGGTGGTCTTTTCCGCACTCCGGTAATCGGCCAGCAGGTATTGGCCAATGCTCTAGAGATTCCTATTACTATTATGGACAGTGCCGGCGAGGGCGGCCCATGGGGCATGGCAGTGCTAGCTGTATATGCCAAGTTCTGCAACGATGGCACCAGCCTGGCAGACTTCCTGGACGAAAAGGTATTCCAGGGGGCATCTGCCACTACACTGAAGCCACAGCCTGAGGGAGTAGAGGGCTGCCGCAAGTTTATTGAGCGTTTCCGCAGCGGTATCGGGGTAGAAAATGCCGCAGGATCTGCTATTGCTGATGTATAAATAATTTTGAGGAAAAATTTTTAGGAAATACAAAAGAGGAGCGAAATACTATGTTGGATATCAAGGATTATGAGTTTTGGTTCGTAGCAGGCAGCCAGCATCTTTATGGCGAAGAGGCTCTGAAGGCTGTTGAGAAGGACACTCAGGAGATTGCAGACTGTCTCAATGCCAGCGGCAAGCTGCCATACAAGGTTGTTTTCAAGGGTGTTATGACCACTGCTGACGGCATTACCCAGTTCATGAAGGATGTAAACTACAATGACAAGGTAGCTGGCGTAATGGTATGGGCTCATACCTTCTCTCCTGCCAAGAACTGGATTCGTGGCACCAAGCTGCTGCAGAAGCCTTTGCTACATCTGGCTACTCAGTATCTCAACGAGATTCCATACAGCACCATTGACTTTGACTACATGAACCTCCATCAGAGTGCTCATGGTGACAGAGAGTATGGCTATATCAACTCCCGTCTGAAGATTAACAACAAGATTGTATACGGTCACTGGAAGGATGAGGAGACTGCCCAGGAGATTGCTGATTGGCAGGATGTGGCTGTAGCCTACAACGAAAGCTTCAATATCCGTGTATGCCGCTTTGGCGATACCATGCGTGATGTAGCCTGCACCGAGGGTGACAAGGTTGAGGCTCAGATTAAGCTGGGCTGGACTGTTGACTACTATCCAGTTGGCGAGCTGGTAGAATATGTGGATGCCGTTGAGGAGTCCGCTATTGATGCTGAGTACAAGAAGCTGGAAGAGGAGTACACCATGAATCCTCTTCACAACAGCCAGGAGCATTTTGAGCACTGTGTACGTTATCAGCTCCGTGAATATATTGCTATCAAGAAGTTCCTAGATGACAAGGGCTATAATGCTTTCTGCACCAACTTCCAGACCCTCCAGGGCTTGGAGGAGCTGCCAGGACTGGCTGCCCAGCTTCTGATGCGTGATGGCTATGGCTTTGGTGCTGAGGGTGACTGGAAGCTCTCCGCCCTTACCAGACTCTTGAAGATTCTTTCCCACAATGATCGTACTGTATTCATGGAGGACTACACTCTTGATCTCCGTAAGGGCCATGAGGCCATCCTGGGTGCCCACATGCTGGAGGTAGATCCTACCATTGCCAGCGACAAGCCAAAGGTAGAGGTACATCCTCTGGGCATTGGCGACAAGGATGACCCTGCACGCTTGGTATTCTCTGGTGCAGAGGGTGACGGCATTGATGTGACTATCGCTGATTTCCGTGATGGCTTCCGTCTCATCAGCTATCCTGTTGACTGCCGCAAGCCAGAGGCTGATACTCCACATCTGCCTGTTGCCAAGCAGCTTTGGACTCCTAAGTGTGGCCTGAAGAAGGGTGCTACCGAGTGGATCAAGGCTGGTGGCGAGCATCACACTGTCCTCAGCTTCTCCATCAAGCAGGAGCAGATTGCAGATTTGGCAGCCATGTTTGGCATTGAGCTGGTAGACATCCAGTAATTGAATAAGCCCTTTCCTTACTCATTTTGAGTATATCTTTTTCCTTCCTCCGCAGTGCCCTGAGAGCCATGCTCTTGGGGTACTGCTATTTTTTTTGTACTGTGGAAAAGTCTGGAAAAATGTGGATAAAATAATTGATTTTTTTTACTTCTTTGTTAAAATAGAATCAAATTTGGAGGGCAACAATATAAAGTTGTAGTAAGCAATTTCTCGAGAGCTGCGA
>CAVFWX010000069.1:0-10812 GCA_963626225.1 Anaerotignum sp. | reverse complement strand
AATTTAGAGCGAGAGCGTGCCTGAAAATGATACATCTTCATGGCTCTGCTAGAAGTGCGAGTCGACGAAGGTATACTTCAAGTATCTACTCAAGTGTATTTATCACAAAAAAAGAAAAAAGTACTTGCACAAAAACCCAATAAATGATATACTCATTCAGTCAAAAGGACAAGATAGTTGCAAATAACATTTGTAAACTTTCTCTGCTCCTTCCAGACGAGGAGGAGCCAAAGACCAAAGAGGGAGGTGATTTCGTGAGAAAGTACGAAGTCATATTCATTGTTAAACCAATGGAGGAAGAAGCAACCAACGCTGTAGTTGAGAAGTTCACCAAGTTGATTGCTGACAATGGCGGTACAGTTGACAGCGAGGATCGTTGGGGCAAGAAGCGTCTTGCTTATGAGATCAAGGACTGCACCGAGGGCTACTATGTACTGCTGAACGTTACAGCAGAGCCTGCATGTGTAGCTGAGGCTGATCGTGTAATGAAGATTACTGATGAGCTCCTGAAGCACATGATTGTTAAAGCAGAAGACTAATTTCGTGGATATTCCATGAAGGTGACATTCCGTGAGGAATGATATTCCATATTGAAGGAGGGAATATACTTTGATCAAGCGTGATAGAAGCAGAAGACCTCGTAAAAAGGTTTGCAGTTTCTGCGTAGATAAGGTAGAGCAGATTGATTATAAGGATGTAGCAAAGCTGCGTCGTTACATTACCGAGCGTGGCAAGATTTTGCCTCGTCGTATTTCTGGCAACTGTGCTAAGCATCAGCGTCAGGTGACAGTTGCTATCAAGCGTGCACGTAACATTGCACTCTTGCCTTTCACTGCTGAATAAGTGAAGCTGAAGGGTCTCCGCAAGGGGACCCTTTTTTGATTTAAAGAATAGGCTGCAAAAAATATCCATGTGCAGCAGATGAAGGATGAGAGATTTATGAATGCAAAAACTGACAAATTGCTGGGAGTGCTGGTAAACAAGCGGAGATTTAGCATCAGGCTTATGCTGGAAGGCATTGCCGTGGGCTTAGGGGCAGGGTTCAGCATCAGCATTTTTCGCTATCTCCTGGGGCTCTCAGAGGTTATGCGGCCACAAATATATGGCTATATCAGCCAGGCTATGATGGATGGCAGCTGGCTGGTGCCTGCAGCCTACTGCCTGGCCTTTGTGATAATTGCCTGGGTCTTGAAGCTGATTGTAGCCAGGGAGCCTATGTGTACCGGCAGCGGCATTCCCCAGATAAAGGGAATCCTCCAGGGAGATATGTCCATGAGATGGTTCTCTGTACTATGGTCAAAGATAATTGGTGGCGTCCTGGCCATTGGTGCCGGTATGTCCTTGGGACGGGAAGGCCCTAGTGTCCAGATTGGTGCCTGCGTAGGCCAGGGCATCAGTCAGAGCAGCAGGCGGACTGGTTTTGAGTCACGCATACTTATGACAGCCGGGGCGGGGGCAGGACTGGCTGCTGCCTTTAATGCTCCCTTAGCAGGCGTTATCTTCGGGCTGGAGGAGTTGCAGAAAACCATATCTCCGGCTTTGCTGCTGGCAGGTATTACTGCCTCTGTTACTGCTGCTGCTGTGACAGAGCTGGTTTTTGGCATGAAGCCAGTTTTTGACATGGGATATTTGCTGCCTTTGCCCTTGGATCAATTTGGCATTTTGGTATTGTCCGGCATTTTCATTGGACTTCTGGGACGATGCTTCAATCCTGCCTTGCAGATTTCCTTGAATACCTATGACAGGCTGGGATTGGCAGGGATAAAAAAGCCTCTAGTGCCCCTGATTATGGCAGCTATTCTGGGGTTTATGCTGCCGGAAATCCTGGGAGGAGGCAATCTCCTGGTGGATTCCCTGGTTGTTAGGGACTATACCATAGGTTTCCTGTGCATAATACTTTTGGGAAAATTTCTTTTTACCATGGTATGCTTTGGCTCTGGGGTGCCAGGAGGCATTTTCCTGCCTATGCTGGTACTGGGGGCTGCAGGAGGGGCTGTCTTTGCCAAGGTGATGATTTTGGCAGGCATGATGCCGGCTATGTATTTTGCAGATATTATCGTCTTTGGCATGGCTGCTTATTTTGCTGCAGTGGTAAAATCCCCGGTAACAGGCAGCATTCTTATCTTGGAAATGACCGGTTCCTTTCAGCATATGTTGGCCTTGATGGTGGTATCTCTGACGGCCTATTTGGTATCTGATATTACTGGGGGGCGGCCGGTTTATGATGAGCTATTGGAACGGTCACTGAAAAAATAATGAGTATATGCTTATTTGTACGCATTTGTGACAAGATTTGGGACTTTTGACCTTAATAAAACAATAGATAAAAATATTACTTGATAAAAAGTAATATTCCGTGTAAAATAATACTAAATGGGAATTATTGAACATTATTAAAGTAAAAATGAGCAATGCATAATATATATGGGTATCATTAGTTCATAAATTCAGGATTGTATGGAATACTAGGGAGAGTGATAGCATGTTTTTGGAAGAACGCCAGGAAAGCATTATGACAATGCTGAATACTGATGGCAAGGTTCGTGTAAAGGAACTTAGCGAAAAATTTGGAGTTACTGAGGACTGTATCCGTAAGGATTTAGGCTCATTGGAAAAGCAGGGCCGCTTGAAGCGTACCTATGGCGGTGCCGTGGTACTGAGAGAAAACAACCATGTAATCGAAATTAGCAAGCGGAAAACCACTGATGTAGATGCCAAGCGCCGTATAGCCCATGCAGCAGTAAAGCTGATTCACGACAGGGATATGGTATTTTTGGATATTTCTACCAGCAATCTAGCCATTGCAGAGCTTTTGGCAAAGGATCAGCGGGAGCTGACCATTGTTACCAATATGATTGACATCCTGTTGATATTGGCCAACCATCCCAAGATCCGCATCGTCTTTGCTGGTGGCAAGATCAACAAGAGCCGTGATGGCTTCTGGGGCGGCATGACCATGGACTTTATTTCCCGTCTAAAGCCTGATGTGGCTTTTGTGGGAGCTATTGGCGTAGATGCCCTGGAAAACAGTGTATCTACCTATGATATCGAGGATGGTATCAACAAGGCACAGATTATCCGTGTAAGCAAGCGTGCCTATGTAGTGGCAGAGTCCAAGAAGCTCAGTACTGACGGCAACTACAATTATGCTACATTGGATACCCTGTCCGGTTTGATTACGGATTCCATGCCGTCTGAGAAGGTATGTGAGGCTCTGTCCAGATATGGTGTAGAGCTTATTGTGCCATGATAAGCAGCATTTATAGAGGGCTGAAGGTATTCGGTTTTTACCTTCTGGTCCTGTCTCTGGGCAGGCTGGTATTCTGTCTGGGACTTCAAGAATACTGGGGTGAAGGTACAGGCTGGCCAGATGTGGCAACAGCGCTGTGGCTGGGTTCTCGTCTTAGTATTCAGACTGCCGGCATTATGGCGTTGCTTACGGTGGTTCCCTCAGAGCTGCTAAGGGCTGCATGGAGCCGTGGTGGTAAGCTGTTGGGGCAGGCATTGTCAGCAGTGGTGCTGACGGTGACTTCCATTCTGTTTATAGCCAGCTTTCCGTATTATCGCCAGTTTCACAGCCGTTTCAACCAGTTGCTGTTTAACGCCGGCAATGATGATGTATATGCACTTTTGGTCTCCCTGGTTCAGGAGTTCAACCTGCCCCTTCGTATGGCAGCGGCACTCCTGCTGGCAGGGGGACTTTGGTGTGTCCTGCAAAAGCTGTTGCAACTGGGCGGGGCAAAGGAAAAATATACCTTTGTTGCCAAGAGAAGGGTCAGCCAAAAACGCAGGCTGCTCCAATGGGGTGGCATGGCAGCTGGTCTTTATGTGCTGGCAAGGCTCATTATCTTTGGTGGTAGCTGGGGCTGGGAAACTGCCTTGGAATGGGAAAATGTAGGCGTTACCAAGGATGCTTTTCTCAATGAGGCTATTTTGGACGATTATCAGGCTGTATATCGTGGCTATCGTATGAACAACCGCATGCTTGCCTGCAACGGGCTGAATTTTACAGCAGCCCAGATACAGCAGCTGGCAGGGGAGTTGGCAGGAAAAAGCCCTGATAGCAGCAATCTGGATGATTACCTGATTCGTCAGGCTCAGGGGGCTGAAATTGCAAGGCCGAGGCAGATATTCCTCATAGTTTCCGAAAGCTATGCTAACTGGCCTTTGCTGGACAAATACGCAGATCTGCATATTGCCGACGGGGTGAAGGGAATCATTGCAGAAGCGGACAGCGACTATTGCAGTACCATGCTGCCTAATGGTGCCAGTACCATTTCTGCCATGACTGGAGTGACTACTGGCTTGGCAGATGCCAATTTGTATCTGACAACCATGCCGGAGTCATTCAAGGCACCATATATTACAGCCTTGGCTCCACAGATGGAAAAACTGGGCTATACCACCAGCTTCTGGTATGCAGGGCCTGCTACTTGGGAGCGGATTGGAGATTTTACTCGAGCTCAGGGCTTCAGCCATTTTTATGGCAGGGGCGATATGCCGGAAAATGCCAGCGGCAGTGTTTGGGGCTGTGATGATGAATACCTCTATGAAGGTGTGCTGAAGGGAGTTTCTCCTAATGAGGACAGCTTCAATGTAATTCTCAATGTTTCCAATCATTCACCATATACAGTGGATGTGAAGGCCAAGGGCTTTGATGCAGACAAGGTTCGCAGTGTCCTGCCGGAGTCTGCCAGGGATGATGATTGGCTGGTAAATGAGCTGGGGCATTATTGGTATGCAGATCAGCAACTGGCCAAATTTGTCAAGGAGCTAAAGGCCAAATATCCAGACTGCCTTATATTGATAGTGGGAGATCACGGTGACAGGTACAATATTGACAAAAATCCATCTATGTATGAGCGATATGTGGTGCCATTTGTAGTAACAGGCAACGGTGTCCATAAAGGTACATTGCTACCAGATAGTGCTGGTAGCCAGATTGATATTGGGCCTACCATTATTGAAATGGTGGCACCTAAGGGCTTTGAATATTATGCCATTGGTTCCAGCCTTACCCGCAGTAACAGATGGGGCGTGAATTATGGCTTCTGGATTACCCGGGACTTTATTGGGGAGGCAGACAGGGCACCTTTGGAGCCAGTTCAAATTGAAGGCAGCCAGGGGCGGCCTATTGACGAGCCGGCTTTGCAGCATTATATAGATGCCGTCCGCAGCATTTCCTGGTGGCGGCCAAAGTACGGTTCTGTTCTGGATGAAAGCCTGCTGGAGGGAAGATGATGCTGTTATATAAGGACGCAATGCTAAAGGAATGTAGGCTATGTCCCAGAAATTGCGGCATCAATCGGCTGGAAAAGCCGGGAGCCTGTGGTGGGGGCAAGGATGCCATAGTAGCTAAGGCCAGCCTTCATCCCTGGGAGGAGCCGGTAATTGCCGGAGAAGCTGAGGACAGGGGAGCAGGAACTATCTTTTTCTCCGGTTGCAATCTACGATGCGTTTTTTGCCAGAACTATGAAATCAGCCACTATCAAAAGGGAAAAATGGTCAGTGATGAGGAGCTAGGTGAGCTGTTTCTGGCTCAGGAAGCAAAAGGAGCAATGTCCTTGGACTTAGTTACCCCTACACATTATGTGCCTCAGATTATCAACGCTATAGCATATGCCAGGGATAGGGGCATGTCCTTGCCGGTGGTGTACAATTCCAGCGGTTACGAGAATGTTTCTACTATAGAAATGCTCCAAGGCACAGTGGATGTGTATCTGCCGGATTTGAAGTATTTTGATGGCCAATTATCAGGGGAATATTCCCAGGCTAGTGATTATTTTTCTGTTGCTTCAGCTGCCATCAGGAAGATGGTGGAGCAGGTGGGAGAGCCCCAGATAAATGAAAAAGGCATTATGACACGTGGGGTTCTGGTAAGGCATATGGTGCTGCCAGGAGCCAGAAAGGATAGCATGAAGCTGCTGGACTGGCTGTGGCAAAGTTTTGGGGACACTATCTATCTTAGCCTTATGAGCCAGTATACCCCCATGTATCGGGCTAAGGATTTTCATCATTTGAAGCGGCGGCTTACCACCTTTGAATATAATTCCGTTGTGGATTATGCCTTGGATTTGGGGTTTACCCGGTGCTTTGTCCAGGAAAAAAATTCTGCCAGCGAGATTTATGTGCCGGATTGGCAGGAAATTGGCTTTTAATGTAGAATATCCTCATGTAGGTTCAATCGTACAAGAGGGGATGCAAGCCTATTTATGGACAGGCAGGAGTTAGAGTTTTGGAGAGGTGTGTTTTTATGGCAGAGGAAGAAATTCGTTTAGAAGATATTTTTGATATGGATTTTCTGCAGAAATTCCAGGATAATTTTGCCCGGGCAGCAGGCATGACCGCTGTTACGGTGGACAAGGATGGCAAGCCTGTAACCAGGCCTACTGACTGGTCAGAATTCTGCATGAAGTATACCCGTGGCAGCTCTGAGGGATGCCGTCGCTGCGAGCAGTGCGACAAGAATGGCGGTGAGACTGCCGCCCGTACCGGCAGACCTTCTGTATATGAGTGCCATGCAGGACTGATGGACTTTGGTGCCCCAATCATCGTAGAAGGCAAGCAGATTGGCTCTATCTTGGGTGGCCAGATTCTCAATGCCCCACCAAATGAGGACAAGTTCCGGGCCTATGCAGCCGAAATCGGCGTGGATCCTGAGAAATATGTGGAGGCTGTGCGGAAGATCCAGATTATGCCTAAGGAGCGTTTGGAGCACGCCGCAGAAACCTTGTTTCTTATGGCAACATCCTTCTCAAAGATGGGACATTACCAGAGCCAGTTGAAGAAAATGGCCGCTTCCATTAATGGTACTGCCATGCAGGTATCTGCCGCCATGGAGGAGTTGGCTGCCTCTGCCAATGATGTAAATGAAAATCAGAAGGCATTGAACAAGGAAATTGAGAATGTCAGCGAGATTTCTAGCAAGATTAATGAGTTTACCAATCTCATTAGGGATATTGCTAAGCAGACCCGTCTCTTGGGCTTGAACGCTTCCATTGAGGCGGCTCGTGCTGGTACTGCCGGAGCAGGCTTTGCCGTTGTTTCTGAGGAGATCGGCAAGCTGGCAGATAGCTCTCGGGAGACTGTAGACAAGATTCAGGAGTTCACCAGCCAGATCGGGGAGTCTGTGGAGGAAACTGTTTCCAAGGGGGAGGCTACTTCTGAGATTGTAGCCCAGCAGACTGCCGCTATTGCCGAGGTAGCTCAGGAGCTGACCAGACTGTCAGAGACTGCTGGTACATTGGTAACCTTGGCAAATAACAGATAAACTACGCTTTAGAGCGTAGATGACGTATGTTGTCTACGTGGATGATAGGTATATTAAAAACTCCTACGAATGAAGCTGATAGAAGCTCATTTCGTAGGAGTTTTTTGATATAGATGATACGCCAGGGTGTTTTCGCTGTGACCTGGTGTAAACGCTATCATTTTACAGGATGGATTTTTTCGATGTGGCTGGTTAGTTCGTCCAGCCAGTCCTGGGTATCCACATCGACAATGGCACCCATGTCACTGGCAGCAGCCAGTTTTGGCTGGATTGGTAGCTGGGCGGTAGCCTGGATGTTGTGAGCAGCAGCCAGCTCATTGATATGGCTGTCCCCGAAGATATAATGTTTCTTCTGGCAGTCAGGGCACTCAAAGTAAGCCATATTCTCCACCAGTCCCAGGATAGGGGTCTGGGTCATATCAGCCATCTTTACAGCCTTTTCCACAATCATAGCTACCAGCTCCTGTGGAGAGGTGACTACCACAATGCCATCTACTGGCAAAGACTGAAAGACAGTCAGAGGCACATCACCGGTTCCTGGTGGCATGTCCACAAACATGTAGTCCACATCACCCCAGCATACATCAGTCCAAAACTGTTTTACTGTGCCAGCAATAATGGGACCACGCCAGATAACAGGATCTGTCTCGTTTGGCAGCAACAGGTTTACAGACATTACCTTGGTGCCATTCTTTGCCTGGGCAGGAGTAAGGCCGTTTTCGTTGCCTACTGGCTTGTAGCCACCAAGGCCAAACATCTTTGGAATGGATGGGCCGGTAATATCTGCATCCAGGACGGCTGCCTGGTAGCCCTTCCGCTGCATGGCAGATGCCAGAAGGGATGTTACCATGGACTTGCCAACGCCACCCTTGCCGCTGACAACGCCAATAACCTTCTTTACATGGGACTCAGGATTAGCCTGAAGCAGCAGGCTCTGAGGCTCATTGCGGTCGCCACATTCCTGACCGCAGGCAGAACAATCATGGGAACAAGATTCGCTCATAGTACAAAACCTCCAATATACACAATGAAATCCTGTCAGGCTATGATGCTGGGGCAGGATTTTTCTACACATCACCATTATAGCACCGAAATCATGCAAGGCAAATGCTCATTTATTTTCTAGCTGCTAAGTTTTTGCAGAGCTAGGAAAATTTTCTTGACTTAAAGTTAGGTTTATGTGATAGATTTCTGCTATGGAATTTCAAAGATACAGGTGCAGGGCTTACTTTGTCCAGAGGAGGAAATATGAGCACAAAAAAGAAAAAGAGCATGATGGCTATCATAATTTTTGCCATCATTGCCATAGGAGCAGGAGCCTTTGCCTACAGTAGCAGGCAGGCTGCGCCCCAGGCTAGTGCTGAGGAGCTGCCAGGAGCAGCCTATGTGCGGCAGGTAATTACGGCGGACAGCAAAAACAGCAGGACTATCATGTGGCAAAGTGACAGTCCTATAGAAAATCCCGGTGTTGAATATCGTCTGGCAGGGGCAGAAGAAATACAGCAGATAACAGCTAAAAGTGAAGTATATACAGATGACGGTCAGAATGTGGTGCTGTATACTGCCAAGCTGGAAAATCTGCCGGCAGCAGGAGCAGAGCTGGAGTACCGGCTGATTGGCGATGGCAGGACAGGCATGTGGCACAGCCTGGGGACTGATGGAGGCAGTGGCTTTACTGCTTTGATATTTCCAGATTCCCAGTCTAGCGATTACAGCGGCTGGCAGGAGCTGGCCCAGGATGCAGCCAAACGCAATCCAGAGGCAGATTTCTTTATCAATATGGGTGATTTGGTAGATAACGGCGAGGATCACAGCCAGTGGGAAGCCTGGTTTGATGCCCTTCATGGGATTATTGACAGGATTCCTGTGGTGCCATTGATGGGAAATCACGAGACTTATAATAGGGATTGGAAGGTACGGGAGCCTATAGCATATTTGGCGGAGTTTGCTGTGCCTGACAATGGCAGCAGCAATTATGGCAGATATTACTACTCCTACGACTATGGGCCGGTGCATTTTATTGTGCTGAATACCCAGCAGGATGAGCTGAAGGATTTCGCACCGGATTTGTTGGATGAGGAGCTAGCCTGGTTCCGTCAGGATGTGGCAGCCACAAAGCAGCCCTGGAAGGTGGTGTTGATGCACAAGGATGTTTTGCAATACAGGATTGAGGGCAGGCCGGAAAGAACAGAGGGATTGTCTGAGGATGGCGAAATCTGGATGCCGTTGTTCCAGGAGTATGGCATAGATGCAGTACTGTCAGCTCATCTTCATACCTACCGCAATAGGGGGCATATCCTAAACTATGAGCACAATCCGGCTGGACCTCTCTATATCCTGACGGGAGTTGCCGGCAATGTGAGATATCCAAATCTCTGGACGGATCATGCACTGGATGAATATGTGGCACCTCAGCCGGAGACGGACAATTATCTGGTGATGAAGGCAGCGGCAGATAAGATAGATATTTTCTGCTATCTGCCAGATGGCACGGAGCTGGACCATGCGGTGCTGGAGAAATAAGCATCATAGCAACGGTGGAGACATGTGGGTTGCATAAAATGCATTTCAAGCATAAATTTTGCCGTTGCATAGAAAATAGTTGCGAAAAAGAAAGAAAATTGCTATACTGTATCTGTTGCGGTTGTAGCTCAGCTGGATAGAGCATCTGCCTCCTAAGCAGGGGGTCGCGCGTTCGAATCGCGCCAATCGCACCAGATGAAAATAACCTCGAGGTCAAAAGACCCCGAGGTTTTTTGTTTCCATTAGTCTAAGAAGGTAACGGTGTGGCCATGGTTTTTCATGGAAGCTACAAAGCTGGAGATCTTGCCGGCATTTACCTTGAAACACTGACCGTTTTCGTGCTTCTTCGTTAGGTCGAGAGAGAAATTCTCATAGAGCTTGCGGATAGCGGCAGCATCCTCATGGCCAGTCATGGACCGAGCAACGAAGTATTTCTCTCCTCCATCCACCTTGATGGCCAAGAAGTTGGCACCACCGGAGATCATCTCTAAATCCATGTCTTCTAAAAGCATTCCTCTAGTCATATCTATCACCCTTTCTTTTTAGTGAACTTCTTTTGTCTCTTATACGACATATGGGGGCATAGTATTACATCGGCATGAAAAATAACTGTTCAGATATGATAGAAAAATAGGTTCAAAATAAAATTCCATCATACATATCTTAACAATTTAAAAAAAGGGTGGTGTTTGTAAGGTATATCTGATGGAATGAAAGCAAAAAAATAGCTGGCAGGTGGGGAGTGACCACCTGCCGGCATAAAGGGGTTTATGTAAATAGAGAGAAAGCTATTTGATTAAGAATTTGTTTCTTTGTCCTTTATACGCTGGGGTGGGAAATTTATTACAGGAAAAAATTAGTATTCTCTTGAAATTTGGTCAGGATTGCATAATGAAAGTACCATCTCAAACCGTATTTATGCTAAAATAACATCAGATTGTATAAATAAAAAGGTATACCTGTATACATGATGTGTACTACATTGACATTATCATCCAGTAGGAGTAATATAAGGTTAT
>CAVFWX010000068.1:0-10823 GCA_963626225.1 Anaerotignum sp. | reverse complement strand
GCTTTGGGTTCTTGTGGGCAAATTCTTCAAAATCTGCGGCGTATTTTTCCGGCATAATGACCAGATTGGCCTGGGCATAGCCGTTGCACATGCCAGAGGTCTGGCCGGTGATTTCGCCACTGCGGATTTTCAGCCATACGTCCTCTGGACTTGCGTTGCTATAGTCTGTCATGATTAGTTACCACCTTTACCGTAAAATCCTTTATCTTGCGAGGAGGTGCACCAACGTCGACTCGCTCTCGCTCATATATCGACATAGCGGACACTAAGCTCTTGTAAGGGGCATTATTTGTGTCCCTCTAATGCGGACACAAATAATGACTTACAAATCGCTAAGTGCCGATGTCGATAAATGGTCTCCTTATGGTGCAACCTCCTCGCTTTGCAAAAATCCCATCACACAGGTTCCACAACAACCTGAAAAGTTTGTCCGTTTATCTTTAGGTTGTACTCCTTTGCCTTCGCACCATATCTGCGTACTGCTTCACCTGTTTTTTGAATATCTGCCAGCCGTTGGGTGAGTGCTTTGTGCTGTTCTCTAAGCAGGCTTTGGGCTTCTTGGACGGAGATTATCTTGAACTGCAATTTAGTTCCTGGCATGGCCTGGGCTAGCTTGGGCAAATCTACTGTGGCTACAGTGGCAATCTTTGGATAGCCTCCTGTGGTCTGGTGGTCTGCCAGCATGATGATTGGCTGGCCGTTGGGTGGTATCTGCACAGAGCCAAAGACGATGCCATCGGTAATCAAATCCTGCTGGCGGGTCTTTTCCACCGGCCTACCTTCCAAGCGGTAGCCCATGCGGTCTGATTCGTTGGAAATAGTATAGATTTCCTGCTGTAGCTTGGCATACTCCTCTGGGCTGAAATAGTCCTCCTGTGGGCCTGCTACCGCCCGGATTTCTAGCACCTCCGACTGTCCGCTACCAAAGCCAACAGCATCCTGTCGCAAGGCTTTCCTGCCCTCCAAGGCAGCCAGTGCATATTCTCCTGGTGCTCCCACAGGGATTTCATCACCAGCCTGCAGCTTTCGCCCATCTACGCCGCCGATTTTCAGCTTTAGATTGGTGCAGCGGCTTCCTAGTACCTTCGGCACATCCAGCCCTCCGGCTACGGCAATATAGGCCCGCATGCCCTTTTTCTGGGCATTTACCTTGAGATGCTGACCTGGCTGCAACACTATCGCCTTATACGAAGGTACTGCCTTGCCATCTACCTGTACATCAGGCTCTCCGCCGGCTACTGCCACCAATGCTTTTTCAGTAAACTCCAGCTCCGGCCCCAGATAGGTGGTTTCCAGCACTGCACAATCCCCAGCATTTCCTACCAGCTCATTGGCAATCCTGGCCGCCACAGCATCCATACAACCGGATACCTGCATACCTCCCGCCTGCATGCCGTACCTGCCCAAATCTTGTACAGTGGTCATGAGGCCGCCATTTATTGTTTTTATGCTCATTTTACCATCGCCTCATACTCTGCCCCGGATATAGGCTTGAATTTGATATACTGTCCTGCCGATAGCAGCACCGGCTGTTCCCTATCCGTATCATAAAGCTTCAGGGGAGTCCTGCCAATAATCTGCCAGCCTCCTGGGGATTCTACAGAATAAATTCCCGTCTGGCTACCGGCAATGCCTACGCTGCCAGCTTCGATTTTCAGCCTTGGGGATTCCTTCCGAGGCGTAGCAATCTCTGGTGACATGCCCCCTAGATATGGGAAACCTGCCACAAAGCCCAGCATATAGATAGGATATTCCGGCTGGCTGTGGATATCTATAACCTGCTGCTCCGTCATGCCGTGGGCAGCAGCCACCTCAGCCAGATCTGGCCCATATTCCCCGCCATAGGCTACCGGTATCTCCACCACTTGTCTATCTGAATCTGATTTGATAACAAGGCTCTGGGACAATTCCTTTAGCTTAGCTACCAGCTCATCATAGCCCAGCACCAAGGGATCATAATTTATCAGCAGAGCACAATAGGTAGGCACCAGCTCCCCCAGTCCTTGGATTTCTCCCTTGGCAACCGCTTCCTCCAAGGCATCCCGCAGGGCTGTTACCTGTTGGTTGATTTCAGGACAGATTTCCTCACCGAAGTGAGCTGATACCGCACTATCACCCAGCAGCAGCAGTTTCATATTTATGGAATTTCCACCGGCCTCTGCCGAACTATTTCCTGCCATAGACTATGGCCTCCTTTTTAGCTTATATTATCAGCCTCTTGCCAAAAAGCTCTTTACGGTCAGCCCTTCAGCCTCCAGGCTGGAGCGAATCTTGCATACCAGCTCAATAGCCTTGGCATTGTCGCCATGAACGCAGATGCTGTCAGCCTTGATGGCGATTTCCTTGCCGTTGATGCTGATAACCTTGTTTTCCTTGGCCATCTTCACGGCTCTGGCCGCAGCCTCCTCAGGATCATGGATAACAGCCCCAGGCAGCTTGCGGTTTACCAAGGAGCCATCATCATTGTAGGCCCTGTCAGCAAAAACCTCGCTGATAACAGGCAGTCCAGCCTTTTCTGCTTCCGTCAGCATAACGGAGCCTGCCAGCCCCATAAGATAAATGCTGCTGTCCACGCTAGCTACAGCCTCCGCAATGCCCCTAGCCAGTGCTTCATCCTTGGCTGCCATATTGTAAAGTGCTCCATGAGGCTTTACATGCTGGAGCTTTAAGCCTTGGCTTTTTACAAAAGCCAGCAATGCTCCCAGCTGGTACTTTACATAGGCCCCTGCCTCAGCAGGAGTTACAGTCATTGGCCGCCTGCCAAAGCCCATCAAATCCGGAAAGCCAGGATGTGCTCCAACAGCAGTGCCATATTCCTTTGCTAGGGCCACGGTCTTTTCCATAACCAGAGGATCTCCGGCGTGATAGCCACAGGCAATATTTACAGAAGAAACATGAGGAATAACCTCACTATCTAGACCGATGGTATAGGCACCAAAGCTTTCACCCAGGTCACAGTTCAAATCAACACAGCTCATAATATCCCCTCCATAGATTGGCTATACAGCCTCCTGCCCCGCCGGCTTCCACGCCTGGCAGCGACCTCGGCCCCACAGCCCTTGCTCCCACACCGCCCTGGCCGCCATTTATGGCGGTCAGCTTCTGCGGCATTGGAATGTTTCATGCGTTTTTGTGAAAAACATAGCCTAAAATTATCAAAAAAGGACCACCGGCCCATGATGTCCTAAAACACCACGGGGCCGATTGGTCCATTCCAATCAAAATTATTTTATTTTAGTCCAAAAGGGTTGCCTTGCCGGTATAGTCCAGATACTCCTGGATAACAGCCTGCTCGATGCGGCCCAGGGTCTCAGGATCCTTGCCGCCAACCTTCTTGCCTTCGATTTCTACGGCATGCTGGCACATCTTGGAGGATGCGGTTACGATAACCTCATCAGCATCATAAAGCTCTTCCAAGCTAAATGGACGCTCCATAACAGTGATGCCCAGACGGCGACAAGCCTGAATCATGTGGGTCTTGGCAATACCACGGAGAATGAACTGATCATCAGGATGGCTAATAAGCATGCCGTTCTTCAGTATCTGTACATTGCTGTGGCAGCACTCGGTAACAAAGCCGTCACGATGGAGAACACACTCGTCAGCACCCAGCAGGGTTGCTTCCTGAGTACCTGCTACTGCTGGCAGCAGGTTCAAGGTCTTGGCGTTGCCGTGCTGGAAACGGGTATCAGGACGAACGATGAGCTTCAGCTCTTTCTTAGGATCCCCAGCCTTGGACTGCTTGATCCATACCCACAGCTTGCCCACCATGTCCTTGGAATAAGCATGGTCACGAGGTGCAATACCACGAGTTACCTGCCAATATACGAAATGAGTTTCGCCCTCAACCTGCTTCAAAAGGTCAGTCAAAAGCTTGCCCAGCTCTTCCTTTTCCATAGGAATCTTGATATCAAAATAGTTGGCACTGGTGTAGAAGCGATCCAGATGATCCTCTAGGAGATAAACTACATGATTGCCACCGATGGTTGCATCATATACGCCATCACCAAAGAAATGGGAACGATCGTTGAATGGAATCATTACCTCATCAGGGGTACCAACTTTTCCGTCATAGTAAGCTAATTCTTTAAACATATAATCACCTCATAAGCAAATTTCTAAGGCATATCTGTTTTTCACGATATTACTATAACATATCCGCTGTGATTTGGCTATATTTTTTTCCTATTCCTGTAATGTATACAATATACGCAAATATTGCATAACACATACAATAAAAATAAACCATGGCAGTACCATTTCAGGCACGCTCTCGCTATAAATTCGCCTAGCATCCGCTATGTCGATATAGGAGCGAGAGCGAGTCGACGTGGGTACACCTCCTGCGTTCTCCTATCGGATTACACAATCTTGGACATCGCTTTTCTGACTATATCCTCCGGTACATTACTATTCCCGCACACCTTGCCAATGGACTCCATCAAGATCCACTTGACCTTGCCCCCCACGGTTTTCTTGTCATGGAAGATATCCTTATACAAATCATCTACGGTGCAGCCCTGGGCTTTGATTGGCAGCTGCAGCTTTACTATCAAGCTGATGACCCGGTCTACCGTGGCCTGGTCAATCATACCCAGGTAATGGCTGATATAGGCAGCACATACCATGCCGATAGCCACTGCTTCTCCGTGGTTGTACTTGGTGTAGCCAGTGTTCTTTTCGATGGCATGGGCGGCGGTGTGGCCGAAGTTCAATATAGCCCTGAGCCCCAACTCCTTTTCGTCCTGGCTCACCACCTCTGCCTTGATTTCACAGGAGCGGGCGGTCATGTGCATGGCAGCTTCATTTTCCAGGGATACCACCTGGGAGATATTGTTCTCCAGATACTGGAAGAATTCATAATCATAAATAATGCCGTATTTTATTATCTCTCCCAGTCCGGTATAAATCTCCCGCTCCGGCAGTGTTTTTAGGGTATTCAAATCCATAAAGACCGCCTTTGGCTGATAGAAAGCACCTATAAGATTTTTCCCTAGAGCATGATTGACGGCTACCTTGCCTCCCACGCTGGAATCCACCTGAGCCAGCAGACTGGTTGGCACCTGTACAAAAGGCACCCCACGCATATAAGAAGCAGCCACAAAGCCTGCCAGATCTCCCACAACACCACCCCCTAGGGCAAAAACAGGGGATTTCCTGTCCAGCCCCAGCTGGATGCATCTGGTAAAGAGCTCCTCTGCCATGGCTAGGGACTTAGAGCTTTCTCCGGCAGGAATCTCATAGATATCCGCCTCCAAGCCTCCCTGAGCCAGCAAATCCTGTAGCCATGTGCCATATACAGGCCCCACATGGGTATCCGTAATAATCAAGGCCTTGCCGGAAAAGCTGCTTTCCTGACAAAAAGCAACAATTTCCTTTTCCAGTCCATTGCCAATATAAATCTTATAGCTGTTTGCTCCCAGCTCTACAGGTACTATCCGCATATTACAACCATCTTTCCTTTGTGTATCACCAAGAAAATTCCTCTATCAGTCCTGAGCCTCAGCCTTAGGCTCCAGTAGTCCCAGGTTCTCCATAACCTCTACCACCTTTTCCGTATCCACCGGCTTGGAAGCATAGGCATCGCAGCCCTGACGGAAGGCCTCATCCACATAGCCCACATCAGCCAGTGCGGTCATCATAATGATTTTCAGATGCTCCCCCTCGCTGATATTCTGCTGCTTTTCAATCTGACGGATAACCTTCAGCACCTTCAGGCCATCTACCTTTGGCATCATTACATCCAGGCACAGCAGGTCATAGTGGTTGTTCTGCTTGATGGAATCCATATAGAGATCTACCGCTTCCATGCCATCTACAGCTACATCCACCTGGCCAAAGCCCTGCATGAACTTCTGCAAAAAATTTCGGCTGACACGGTCATCCTCAGCAATCAATATTCTCATTACGCCGTCCTCCTTGAAATAATAAATACTCCTTCAATTATCTTAGCTGTTCAGCTTGTCCTCACAGTATTTCAGCAAATCCATAATATCATCATCAGGCTCCTCCGCCAGCAGCTTTGGCACCTGTACCTCATTCCCTGGCTCCTCCGGTTCCTCCTCGGCAGCTTCAGAGGAAATCTTCTCATCAGCCTGCTTATCATGGCTGGTAGCTGCCTTGTTTTTATATGGATTCAGGAATACAGTCTGATCTTTCAGCTCAGTTTCCGCCGTTTCCGCCAATTCCAACGGAATGGTGAAGGTAAACCTGCTGCCCTCTCCTGGCCGGGACATGACGGAGATTTCTCCCCCCATGGCCGTTACCAACTCCTTGACAATCATAAGGCCCAGTCCCGTACCACCAAATTTGCGGGTGGTAGAACCGTCCACCTGGCTAAAAGGCTTAAAGAGCTTTTCCTGTTGCCGACTGTTCATGCCGATGCCTGTATCCTCCACATAGCATTCCAGCACCTGCCTGATACCACGGCGTACCACTCTGGCTCCCATGGTAATGCTGCCCTTGGAGGTAAACTTCAGGGCATTGCTCAGGAGGTTGTGGAATATCTGCCGCAGCCGCAGCGGATCTCCATAAATGAATTTTGGCAGGCTTTCATCCTTATGAACTACAAACTCCAGCCCCTTGCCCTGGACAACATTGCCGTGGATCTTTCCTACCCGCTCCAGCAAAGCCGGCAAATCCATGCCGATTTTTTCAATGGTCATCTTGCCGTTTTCCAGCTTGGCATAGTCCAATATATCGTTGATGATTCTCAGCAAATCCTCAGAGCACTGCTTGGCCAGCTGCAGGTTGCTTCTCTGCTCCTCCGTCAAATCCGACATGAGGGTGAGATTTATCATGCCTGTCATGCCATTGATTGGCGTGCGGATTTCATGGCTCATATTGGCTAGAAACTGAGTCTTGGTATTGCTGGCAGCCTCTGCCATGCGGCGAGCCTCCAGCAGCTCCTTTTCCCTCTGCTTCCTGCGGGAAACATCAATAAAGGTCAGCACCACCTGCTTGTCATTTTCCTTCCACACCTGGGTCAGGAAAAACTGCAGCCAGATAGGTTCCTGGGATTTTTTAGATACCAAGGTGGCCACAAAATCCGCAGAAAAACTATCGTCCATAATGGCAGCATTCATATTGTTGCGAACAATGCAGAACTTGCACTTTTCTCCATTGCCACAGCCATAAGGCACGCAGTTGACGCATTGGAAGATTTCCCCCATTTGCTGGCCAATGGCCTCCATATAGGTGCTGCCCAGAATTTCTAAGGCTGCCTCATTAATATCCACCACCTGGGTCTTGGCATTGAGGCTGCAAATGCCGATTTTCGCCGCCTCAAAGACAGACTGCATATAATATTTGTCTGTTTCCAGCTTGTGGGACATATCATGGAGCCTGGAAATATCCCTGAAAATGGCACTGCAGCCTATAACCCTGCCCTCACTGTCATGGCGAGGGGAACAGGTAGCTGAGAGAAAAACCTTCTTTTCCCCATGATATATGCCTATATTTTTGCTGAGGCCCACATTTTTATCGTCCTTCATGGCCCTGGTAATAGGGCAAAAATACTTCTCCCCTGTTTCCAGATTAGCCAGCTTGCACAATTCCTTGAATTCCACTGTATCATATCTGTCAAAGGTATATTGAAATATTTCCTGGGCAGCAGGATTCATATAAAGCACTATGCCCTGGCGATCCGTCAGCACAAAGCCGTCTGCCAGGCCTCCCATAATGCTGTCCATATTTTCATAGGAAAAGTCCTTCTCATTTCCTGAACTCATGCTGCTACCTCCTTTGGCCTGCTATCATGGTGGAAATCATGCCAGCAATGCTCTCAATAGGCAGCTGCTTTTCCACACCCCCACGCTCATAGGCCGCCCGGGGCATGCCATATACCACGCAGGTAGCCTCATCCTGCCCTAGGGTGGCAGAGCCTGCCTGCCGCATCCGCACCAAGCCGTCTGCACCATCATCACCCATGCCGGTAAGAATCACCCCCAGGGTCTGAGGTGCAATGGTTGCTACTACCGAATCAAACAGCACATCTACGGAAGGGCAATGGCCGTTGACCCTCTCCCCTGGGTTTACATCCAACTGAAGGACACCGCCATATTTTTTTACCTTCATCTGCTTGTTTCCCGGTGCCACATAAGCCCAGTTTGGCTCCAGCTTGTCCCCGTTCTCTGCTTCCTTTACGGAAATATGGCATTCATTGTGAAGCCTTTCCGCAAAAAGCCTGGAAAACATAGGGGGAATATGCTGTACAATAACGATCGGTGGCATTGGCGGCCGCAATGCCTTCAATACCTTTGAGAGAGCCTCTGTACCTCCCGTAGATGCTCCAATGGCAATCAGCTGGAAGTCCTTCACATTGTTCAATGGCATTTCTGGCGGCACTACCTTAGGTGGCACAAAAACCTCCCGCCCGGCCTGCATCTGCTTTAAATTATTTACTGCATTAAAGGCAGCCTCTGCATTGGCCCGCACCGCACTAAGGGCTGCCTCTGCACTGGCTACCATATCACTATTGGCCGTAGCTGCCTTGCCAAATGACGGTGTACTGCTGGCAGGATTTCGGGGAGTTGTACTTGACAGATTGGTATAGGCAGGCCTGGTACTTATTTTCGAAGTTTCCTGCCTTTGTCCCACCATGGTATAGGAAACCTTTGGCCGCTGAGGTGCAGCATCTGCCTGACGAACCAGCTCCTCCACCTGAGATAGGGTCATTTCTGAGGAAGTTTTTTTCTGCCGGGCTTTTTCTGTCATTAGCTGTCCATATTCACGGGCCAGCTTTACCTCTGCTGCCATGCCATCCATATAGGTGCCACTGCCAAAGGCAGAATTAGGCTTTTCCAAAAAGGCAAAGGCTCCTGCCTCCATTGCCAGGGCTTTGTAGGCAGGCCGGGAGCTAGACACCACTGTAGGAAGATTGTACTGGACAATCAGGCGCCTGAGAAACTCAATGCCATTCATGTTGGGCATTTCCACGTCCAGAATCATCACATCTGGATCAAAGGACAGAATCTTGTCTCTAGCTGCAAAGGGTTCTCCGGCTGTTTCAATCTGGCTGCCCTCAGGCAGACGGCTTTTTAGGCCATGGGACAATATCCCTCTAAACAGCAGGGAATCATCTACCAATAGGACTTTGATTGGTTCCATCCTTTTTCACTTCTTTCATTGGAAATATATCCCTGTTTTGCAGGGATTAGGGGACTTTTCTATATACCTCTCCCTCTTTCAACATAATGTTGTTTTATTATACACTATTTTCTATAAAATTTCACGCTAAAAATCCAGAATATAACACTACCAAAAACAGCCACCCCATATTGGAGCAGCTGTCTACATCATATAAATTTTGCTTTAGCCAGACGGAATTCCTTCAGAAATCTTCCCCTAATGTTTTCCATCAGTGTGCACAGCTGGCTGTCTGTGCCGGTAAATGGCACGAAGCCCCCTGCCATAACCTGATGACCGCCCCCAGAGCCTAGTCCCGCCAAGGCTCTGGCTGTAATCCGCCCAGCATCCAGGCCGCAGTTGCAACGGACTGACAGCTTGACACCCTCAGTTTTGCGGGAATAAACCACGCTGATGCCCACCTCCCGCAGGCTGAGGATAAAATCCGACACTGATGCCACCAGTGCTTCCTGACAGTTTTCCCCCGCAAAGGCAAAGGCAATATTCCTGTCATAAAGCTGAATGCTTTCTATGGCCTTGGCATAAGCTGCCAGATCTGCAAATTCCAGCTCCGTGGTTTCCAAATAATAAATTACATCTTTGTCACAGAGGGGAAACATCCTGCACAGCATATCCATATCCAGCTGGCTTACCCCACGGGACAGCTTTGCCGTATCGCTGCGAATGCCAAATGTCAGCACCAATGCCGTCTTGTTGTCCATAGGGATGTCATTGTCAAAGAAATAACTGGCAATAATGCTGGCACAGGCTCCCACATCAGGCCGAATATCCGCAAACCTATACTCCGTTTCAATAAAGGTTGGATGATGGTCAATACTGGCAATCTCCTCCCCCTTTATATCTTTGACATTGCCGTTAAACTTCTGGGCATCTACCAGAATAATCTCATCATCCTCCTGAAGATCATTATTTATATCTGCCAGACGGCTAAAGCTGATGCCCAGCTTGCCCATGATATAATTTGTATTATACCGCTCAATCCTGCCATCATAGCACACGGTAGATTCTATGTGAAAATGCTGCAACAGCTGCTGCAGCCCATAGGCCGAGGCAATGGCATCAGGATCCGGAAAATTGTGGGTCTGTATATATACATGCTTGTGGGTAATGGCTTTCAGCAAAGCCTCAACCTGGTCTGTCATCAATGCTTTCCTCCCGGTAAAGTTTCTTGAATGTATTATACCCCCTAGATTATTCTCTGACAACTAAAACCGCCGGTATACTTCCTAGGGTTCTTGCTGGAGATTTTCCAGACAATCTCTAGTGTTTCACTCTTATTTATGCTATAATGCCTATATATTAAAAATAAATTGAAGGAATGTGATCCAATGATACCTGAGAAATTTATGCAGATCGGTGCTGCCATCATGCAGAATCCTGAAATGCTCCAGAAGCTGTCCGGTGCCAAAAGCCCACAGGAAGCCTACGAGATTGTAAAGCCTATGCTGGGGGATATGAGCCTGGAGGAGTTCCTTGCCACTGCTGCCACTTTAGCTCCTATGATTCCTGCTGGCCTTACTGACGAGCAGCTTGATGCTATGCCTGCTGGCAATATTATCCGTGCCTTCAAGGGCTGGGTAGCAGAGCTTCGCTAAGCCATAATAATTAAATTAATCCAAAAAAGAGCCTGGCTGTTGCATAGACAACTACCAGGCTTTTAATATTCAATAATAAAG
>CAVFWX010000067.1:0-10999 GCA_963626225.1 Anaerotignum sp. | reverse complement strand
CATGAATATAATTGAAGAAAAAATCCTGTTGTGATATAATTTTTATGAGAGTGTACAAAGTATACATTATTTTCAACTGTTTGTTGTGAAGGCTTTACAAAGGTATATTTATCATATATAATGCACATGGTAAAGCAATAAAACCATATATACCATTTATATTTAAATAGAAGTAATGTATGAGTGTGTTGTGCGAAAGGAGAGCTTTGCACTATGTTGAAGAAGACTAAAATCGTATGTACCATGGGTCCATCCACTGAAAAGCCAGGAGTTGTAGAAGGCCTGATAGATAACGGCATGAACTGTGCCCGCTTTAATTTTTCCCACGGCGACCATGCTGAGCACATGGGCCGTATCAGAATGGTAAGGGATGCAGCCCGCCATGCCGACAAGATTGTTGCCCTGCTGCTGGACACCAAGGGTCCTGAGATGCGTCTGGGCGAGTTCAAGAACGGCAAGGTTCAGCTGGAGAAGGGCCAGGAGTTTGTTCTGACTTACGATGATACCCCAGGTGATGAGCATCAGGCACCTATTAGCCACAAGGGTCTGTACAAGGAAGTTGTACCAGGCAATACCATTCTCCTGTCTGATGGCTTGGTTGGCCTTTGCGTAAAGGAAATCAAGGGCAAGGATATTGTTACTGAGATTCTCAACAGCGGCCCAATGAGCACCAAGAAGCGTGTTGCTGCTCCTGGCGTTGCCGTAAATCTGCCACCTATTTCCGAGCAGGATGAGAAGGACATCATCTTTGGCGTGGAAAACGAGATGGACTATGTAGCTGCTTCCTTTGTACAGCGTGCCAACGATGTAAAGGAAATCCGCAAGCTTATCAAGGCTCATAAGGGCCATATGAACATCATTGCCAAGATTGAGAATCTTGAGGGCGTCAAGAATATTGATGCCATTATCGAGGCTGCTGACGGCATCATGGTTGCCCGTGGTGACCTAGGCGTTGAGATTCCTGCTGAGGACGTACCTGCCCTCCAGAAGGAAATCATCAGCAAGTGCAACCGTGCCGGCAAGCTGGTTATTGTTGCTACCCAGATGCTGGAGTCCATGACCACCAACCCTCGTCCTACCCGTGCTGAGGTTTCTGACGTAGCCAATGCTATCTTTGATGGTACCGATGCTATAATGCTCAGCGGTGAGACTGCCAGCGGCGATTACCCTGTAGAGGCTGTTCAGACCATGACCAAGATTGCCATCAAGACTGAGAGTGCCATTCACTACAGAAAGCGTTTTGCCCACATGGGTATTGAGGAGCAGAAGCATATTACCGATGCTATTGCCCATTCCAGCGTGCAGCTTTCCTATGAGCTGGGGGCCAAGGCCATCCTGACTCCTACCCATTCCGGCTATACTACCAAGGTAGTTTCCAAGTATCGTCCAGAGGCTGATATCATTGCCTATGCTACTACCGCCAAAGTTGCCCGCCAGCTGAACCTGTACTGGGGCGTTCAGCTTATCAATGGCCGCATCTGGGAGGATGATGATACTGCCAATGCTACCATCTCCGCTGCCCTTAAGGAAGGTTATGTAGAGGTTGGTGACGTTACTGTTATTACCTCCGGCATTTCCTCCGGCGATGTAGGCTTCAGCAGCAAGGGCAACAACACCACCAAGATTCAGATTGCCATTGTTGACTAAATATGATATGATATAGGGACTTGATATGTATAGAGGAGGTCCCGTAGATGCTTACGGTTTTAATGGTTTTGGATGCGATTATCGGCCTTTTGCTGATTGCTTCCGTTATTATGCAGACTCCTAAGTCTGCCGGCATGGGCATGGGTGGCGGCAGCGACACTGTTTTCAGTAGCAGTGCCCGTGGCCTTGATGCACTTTTGGCCCGTGTAACAGTGGTTTTGGCAGCTATTTTTGGTGTGCTGACCCTGTTTATTGCCAAGACAACCACAATTTGATTAGGCAGATTTTCAATAAGAAAATATTTTGTCAGAAAAGCGTTCTCATAAAATTGAGAACGCTTATTTTTTGTGGTAAAATAGTAGCAGAGGAATTTTGAGGGGAAGAGGTGGCAAAATGATTTTACACGGGGGAGAGCCCTTTTTCCTGCAGGGGGGCAGGCATGGGGTATTATTGGTTCACGGCTTTACCGGGGCACCGGCAGAAATGCTGCTTTTAGGAAGGTATCTCAATGCACAGGGCTATACTGTCCTGGGGGTAAGGCTGGCAGGACATGGCACCACACCGGAGGCATTGGAGCGTACCAGCCGCAAAGATTGGTTTGATTCCGTATGTGATGGCTATGCCTTGTTGTCGGATTGCTGCGACAGGGTTTCAGTGGTAGGCCAGTCCATGGGTGGACTGCTGAGCCTGAAGCTTACGGCCCATATACCGGTTTTTTGTGCGGCAGTATTGTCAGCACCTATATTTATCCATGAGGATAAAAAGCTTTGCCGCTTGCCGGCTAGAGATAAATGCAAGGGCAGGTTCCAGCCCAAAAGGCGGCGTATGCTGCCTGGGATACCTGATGACTGCAATGCATCATACGGTGAAATGCCCCTTCTTGCCGTCCATGAGCTGTTGGATTTGATTGAAAGTGCTAAAAGGGATTTGCCCAGGGTACAGTGTCCCCTTTTGATCGTCCAGAGCCACAACGACCATACGGTAAAGGATCGCAGTGCCGGCTATATTTTCCGTCGGGCAGGCACAGAAAACAAGGAGCTTTACTGGCTGGACTACTCTGGCCATCTAGTAACCCTTGACTGCCAGCGAGAGGAAGTATATAGTCAAATTAAGGATTTTTTGCAGAGAAACGATGCTGCACAGAATATGGGCAGTGAAAATAACGATAAATAATATAGCATAGACAGGGGGATTCCCATGAAAAAACAGACCTTTAGGAAGGCACGCTCCACCAGCCAAAGCAGGGGACGGAGCAAAAACAAGGACAAGGCAGCCAAGTCCGGTAGTAAGGCTGCATCCAGGCCAATGCCTTCTGTACGGAAAAATACTTATATAGAAGAATATATTGTGGGCAAGATTTCCATCAACAGCCGGGGCTTCGGTTTTGTTACCCCGGAAGGTATGGTGAAAAATGAGGCAGATATCTTTATTGCCAAGGATGATATTGCTTCTGCCATGAACGGTGATACAGTCAAGGTGCAGCTGGCCAAGGCCAAGCCTATGGTTCAGGAGGAAGGCCATGCCAGGGAGGGCAGGATCGTAGAGATTATTGAACATGCCAACAAGCGAATTGTGGGCATTTATTCTGCCAGCCGTCGCTTTGGTTTTGTGGTGCCTGATGATACCCGCCTCAAGAGCGATGTTTACATTCCTGCCGATGAATCCATGGGGGCCATGACAGGTGCCAAGGTAGTGGCAGAGATTACCCAGTGGCCGGAGGGCATTCTCAAGGCCGAGGGCAAGATTGTAGAGGTGCTGGGGCAGAAGGGGGATCCAGGAGTGGATATCCTCTCCATTATGCGTCAGTATGATTTGTCAGAGACCTTCCCAGAGGCTGTTCAGGAAGCAGCTGATGCGGTGCCTAAGTCCATTGACGGGGACAAATATGTAGGGGTACAGGGTCGGGAGGATCGCCGCCATCTGAAAATCGTCACCATTGATGGTGAGGATGCCAAGGATTTGGACGATGGTGTCTATGTAGAGAAAAAGGATGACGGCAGCTTCTTCCTAGGAGTATATATTGCCGATGTTAGCTGGTATGTCCGGGAGGGAGAGCCGCTGGATATGGAGGCTGAGGCCAGGGGCACCAGCGTATATCTGGTAGATAGAGTGGTGCCAATGCTGCCAAAGGCTCTTTCCAACGGTATCTGCAGCCTTAATGCGGGAGTAGACAGACTGTCCATGGCTTGCGAGATGCACATCAGCCCTGAGGGCAAGGTGGAAAGCTACAAGATTTTGCCTGTGGTTATCCATGTATACCGCCGCCTGACCTATACACTGGTAAATAAGATTCTGGTGGATAAGGACAAGGAATTTATCCGTGACAATGAGGATATAGTGGATTTCCTCCATACTCTGCAGGATGTACGAAATGCCATGTACAAATATCGCCATCGCCGGGGGGCTATCGAGTTTGAGATTCCGGAAATTAAGGTAAAGCTGGATGAAAATGGCAAGGCCGTAGGACTGAAGAAGCGTGTGGGCAATTTGGGCGAATCCATTGTAGAGCAATGTATGCTGGCTGCCAATGAGACCGTAGCTGAGCATATGTGCCGCCGGAAGCAGCCTTTTGTATACCGTGTTCATGAGAATCCGGAGGAAAGCAAGATTACGGCACTCAACGGCCTGTTGGCCACCTTTGGCCTTCATGTCCGCACAGCCAATGACGGTAGCATCCAGCCAAAGGATCTTCAGTCTGTGCTGGAGAAGATTGCAGGAGGTCCGGCTGAGAAAATCGTCAGCACCGTGGCCCTTCGCTCCATGCAGCAGGCACGGTATGCAGCAGAGAATCTGGGACATTTTGGCTTGGCTGCCAGGTATTATACCCATTTTACCTCACCAATACGCCGTTATCCGGATTTGATGGTGCACAGGCTGCTGAGGGAATCCTTTGAAACAGGCTCCATACCAAAGGACAAGCGGGAAAAGATCATCGAGAAGCTGGCAGATCGGGCGGATCATGCTTCTCAGCGGGAGCGGATTGCCGTTAATGCAGAGCGGGATACTACCGACCTGAAGAAGGTGGAGTATATGCAGCAGTTTGTAGGGGATACCTTTGAGGGTATCATCAGCAGCGTTACCGGCTTTGGCATCTTTGTGGAGCTGGACAACGGTGTAGAGGGACTGGTGCATATTACCGCCTTGAAGGATGATTACTACGATTATGTAGAAAGCCAGTATGCCCTGGTAGGAACTCACCACAAGAGGCGTTACCAGCTGGGGGATACAGTGGAAATCCTTCTGACAAGGGCTGATTTGGAAGCCCGCTCCTTAGATTTTGTTATCAAGGACAACTGTGATGCTGCAGCTCTGAATATGGAAAACAGCCAGGATCGCAAGGAAAGGAATGGGGAGACCAAGGGTAAAAAATTCAGCTCCGCCAAGGATAAAAAGTCTGGCAAGAAGGGCAAAAAGTCCGGCAAGGGCAGCAAGACTGCCGGGGATAAGGCATCAGGCAAGACGGCGGGCAAATCCCCTGCCAGAAATTCAGATAAACCAAAGAAGGACAAGCACAGGAAGCGGAAGGGCAAAAGGAGAAAAAGCCAGGATATCATAGCAGATTTCAGTCCCTATGATATCTAATGAAGCCCCTTCTGATATGCTGTGCATGATGCAAAGGAGACTTTATGGGACGGAAAAACGCAGCCGTGAAAATCGCCTGTGAAAACAGAAAGGCACGGCATGATTATTTTATACATGAAACCTATGAGGCAGGCATTGAGCTGAAGGGCACGGAGGTAAAATCCCTCCGTGCCGGCAGGGCCAATCTCAAGGACAGCTATGGGGAAATCAAAAACGGGGAGATATTCATCCAGAATATGCACATCAGCCCCTACGAGCAGGGCAATATCTTCAACCATGAGGCCTTGCGGCCAAGAAAGCTGCTGCTGCACAAGGCAGAAATTATCAAGCTTTTCAGCAAGACTAGGGAAAAGGGCTTTACCTTGGTGCCTTTGAAGATTTATTTCAAGAAGGGACGGGCTAAGCTGGAGCTGGCTCTAGCCAGTGGCAAGCACAATTATGACAAGCGGCGGGATCTTCAGGAGCGTGCCGTGAAGCGTGATGTAGCCCGGGAGCTGCGGGATCGCCAGCGGGGATGATGGAGCAAATTCTGCCATTAAATCGGTTTTTTGCAGGATTTTTCCAAAACCTGTTGAATATACTAGGGTGAAACCTTAGCTATTATATGTTTATGAGGATTGCAAATTTGTGGAGGTAATATACGATGTTGAAAAATATTGCAATTTTGACCAGTGGTAACGACTGTCCGGGCCTGAATGCGGCTATCCGTGCCGTAGTCCGTACTGCCAAGCACGATGGAGTTCGTATCTGGGGCGTAAGAAACGGCTTCAAGGGCCTTATTAAGGATCAGATTGACGAGTTGAGCACCCGCAGCGTTGGCGATATTATCCAGCGTGGCGGTACTGTATTGGGTACAGCTCATTGCCCTGAGTTTATGGAAGAGGAGAACCGCCAGGTTGCTGTTGACAATCTGAAGAAGCACGGCATTGAGGGCTTGATTGTCATCGGTGGTGCCGGTTCCCTGGCTGGTGCTCTGGAGATTAGCAAGCTGGGCATGAATGTGGTAGGCATTCCTAGCACCATTGAAAATGATGTATGGGGTACTGACTACACCATCGGTTCTGATACTGCGGCCAATACCGTAGTAGATGCCATCAACAAACTCCGTGACACTGCCTGTGCACACCGCCGCATTATCCTCATTGAGGTAATGGGCAAGACCTCCGGCTGGCTGGCCATGGCTACCGGTATTGCCGGTGGTGCTGAGTATGTACTGGTGCCTGAGGCTATGTACAACATGGATCGCATGTGTGCTGAAATTCGTCGTTCCTATGAGGCAGGCAAGCGTTACAGCATCATTGTAGTATCTGAGGGTGCTGCCTCTGCCGTAGAGCTGGGCAAGCAGGTTGGGGAAAAGACTGAGATTGATACCCGTGTAACTGTACTGGGTCATATCCAGCGTGGCGGTTCCCCAACTGTTGAGGATCGTATCAATGCCAGCCTTCTGGGTGAAAAAGCCGCTCTTGGCCTTATCAATGACAAGACCGGCATTATGTATGGTCTGGATATGGGTACTGTTGTGGAGGTTCCTCTGGAGGATGCCGCTCGGAATACCAAGACCCTGGATCCTGAGTTCATCCGCCTTTCCAAGGTACTGGCCTAATCTATTCCACGAAAAAAAGTCCTTCCCGGCGTGGGGAGGACTTTTTAAGTACAGATAAAACCGTTAATCTTCTTCTGACAGCAATTCTATATATCCGTCTGAGGATAAAGGCTTGGAGTAGTAGAAGCCCTGCATGGTATCACAGCCCATTTTTTGCAGGGCAGCAGCCATGGCGGGAGTCTCCACACCTTCGGCAATAATGCGAATTTTTAGTCGGTGAGCCAGCTGGATAAGGGATTCCAGGATGATGTCCGTCCGCTCGGAATCTCCCATTTTATAAAGCTGCCGTACATCAATCTTTACCATATCAATGGAAAGCTGTTGCAAAAGCTCCAGACCTGTATGGCTGCTGCCAAAATCATCAAGGATAATGTAAAAGCCACAGCTTTTTAGCCGCCGCATTATCTTGGGGAGATTGGCAGGGGATTCCAGATATGCCTTTTCCGTCAGCTCCAACCACAGCATCCAGGGCTGGAGATCGTATTTGCGGATAAGCCGTAGAAGATAATCCACGAAATTTGTATCATAAAAATTTACATGGGATATGTTGATGGAAACAGGCTTTACCTCCAGTCCCCAGTCCTGCTGGCGGCTGAGAAAATGGCAGGCCTGTTCCCAGGCATACCTGTCTACTCGGCCGATAAAACCGTTCCGCTCAAAAATGGGAATGAAGCATCCGGGGCTGATAGTGCCTTTTTCGGGATTTTTCCATCGCAGCAATGCCTCGGCAGCAACTGGAGCGGCTGTATCTATCTGGCCAGCTATCTGGTAGACAGGCTGGAACTTTACATAAAGCTGTTTTTCCTGAAGGGCTGGCTCCATTTCCCTGGCAATAAATCTTTCTGTGGCCAGCATATTGCTCATGGATTTGTCATAAAGCACATAACGTTGCTGCTTGCAGCTGCGGGCATTGGCCATGGCCTGGTGTGCCCTGTCCAGCATCATGGCTGGCTCTAGGTAAATATTGTCGATGGGATATACCCCGGCAGAAAATACAATATTCCTGTACAAGGCCAGGGAGTGCATCATGGCATCCAAACCCTGGAGGATAAGATCCATGTCCAGCATTACCTCTGGCAGCAGCAGGGCAAAGGAATCATCGGAAAGATGGCAGGCAAGGCCGGTTTTGCCCGTAACCGTATTGAAATAGGAGGCCGCGGTTTTCAGGACAATATTGCCGGTTTCCATGTTGAATAGCTCGTTGATAACCTTGAAATTGGCAATATCCAGATAAACCATATAATAATGGGTGTGGTTGTTTTCAGAAATAACCTGGGGAACTTGTCGCAGAAAGGCACTTTGGGACATGAGTCCTGTCATTTGGTCAATGTCAATGAGGTGCTGCATTTCGTTGATGCGGCGATCCTGCTCGGATTTTTCCAGATGCCAATTGTTGTTTTCCTGGTCAGCCAGCACATTGTGTATCCTGCGGCATATCAGGGGCTGGCTATAGGGCCGGGCAATATAGTCGGCAGCCCCATGGTCCATGGCCATGATCTTGCTTTCCATATCTGCATAATCCAGGGAAATAATCACAGGAATATCTCCGTATTTTCCCCTGTGTATGCTGCGAAGCAATCTGCCTTCCGGGGAGAAAGGGCTGCGAAAATCCAATATGACAATGTGAACTGGCCGACTCTGGAGATAATCCTGGGCTTCTTCAGCAGTAGCTGCCTCCAGAATGTGGAAGTTGCCACAAAGATAATCCATCAGGGTGCTGCGGTTTTGGGGATTGCTGTCCACAATCAGCAGGGTGCGTACATCAGCCAAGCAATCCACCTCCTTTTTGTGCATAATTTTCGATAATTATATCATTCGACAAAAAAATCGCATATCCTTCCTGACGGGAAATATGTATATAAATTGTGTAACAAAGGAACAATCAGGAAAGAATTATTTTTCAAATCATAAATATTAATTATAGTTTAACCTTGAAATCATTAAGAACAATGAAAAGTTGTTAAACAAATATAGGAATTTTGAACAAGTGTACAAATACAATTAGGCTATGGACATTGAAGGCAAAAAGGTATACAATAAGTACATAAACATATTGTATACAAATTGGGGGGCAGATTGAATGAACATTCATGAGTATCAGAGTAAGCAGGTACTGAGATCCTTCGGTGTAAATGTTCCGAACGGAAAGCCAGCTTTCAGCGTTGAAGAAGCTGTTGAGGCTGCCAAGGAGCTCAACTCCAAGGTTACTGTAGTAAAGGCACAGATTCACGCTGGTGGTCGTGGTAAGGCTGGCGGTGTAAAGATTGCTAAGACCCTTGACGAGGTTAAGGAGTATGCTACTGAGCTGCTGGGCAAGATCCTGGTAACCCACCAGACTGGTCCAGACGGCAAGAAGGTAAATCGTCTCCTCATCGAGGAAGGCTCCAACATTGCCAAGGAGTATTACCTGAGCTTTGTAAACGACCGCAATACTGCTAAGATCGTTATGATTGGTTCCGAAGAGGGCGGTATGGAGATCGAGAAGGTTGCTGCTGAGCATCCTGAGAAGATCATCAAGGAGTACATTGATATCTCCGTTGGCCTGCTTCCTTTCCAGGCTACCCGCATGGCTTACAAGATGAACTTCAAGCCAGAGGTTGTACGCAAGGCTAGTGCAACCATGATGAAGCTCTATGATGCATTTATCGGCAAGGACTGCAGCCAGGTTGAGATTAACCCATTGGTTGTAACTGCTGAGGACGATGTAATCTGCCTGGATGCCAAGCTGAACTTTGATGACAGCGGACTCTTCCGTCATCCTGACATCGTTGAGCTCCGTGACAAGACTGAGGAAGATCCTAAGGAGCTGTGGGCTGCTGAAGAGGGTCTGAACTATGTAAACCTGGGCGGCGACGTTGCTTGTATGGTAAACGGTGCTGGTCTGGCAATGGCTACTGTAGATATTCTGAAGTACTACGGCGGCAACCCTGCAAACTTCCTGGATGTAGGCGGCAGCTCCACTCCTGAGAAGATTGCTACTGCATTCGAGATTATGCTGGACGGCGGCCAGTCCAAGGGCATCTTCGTAAACATCTTCGGCGGCATCAACCGTTGCGATGTTATTGCTGAGGGTATCCAGAAGGCTGCTCAGATTATTGCCGAGAAGACCGGCAACGACGGTATTCCTGTTCCTGTAGTAGTTCGTCTTGAGGGCACCAACGTAGAGCTGGGCCGCAAGATTCTCACCGACAACCCTGTAAAGAACGTTATCATGGCTCCAACCATGGAGGGCGGTGCAGAGCAGATCGTAGCTCTTGTTAAAGAGGCCGAGAAGAACGCTTAAGGATAAGGAGGATTTCTAAGATGAGCATTATTTTAGATAAAAATACAAAGGTTATTGTTCAGGGTATTACTGGCAAGACCGCAATGTTCCACACCAAGCAGATGCTGGAGTACGGCACTAAGATCGTAGCAGGCGTTACCCCTGGCAAGGCTGGCCAGGTTGTAGAGGGCGTGCCTGTATTCAACAGCGTACAGGATGCTGTTGAGGCTACTGGTGCTACTGCATCCGTAGTATTCGTACCACCTCGTTTCGCTGCTGACTCCATCATGGAGGGCGTTGAGGCTGGTTTGGATCTGGTTGTCTGCATCACCGAGCATGTTCCTGTTCAGGATATGATCAAGGTTCGTGCTTACATGGAAGGCAAGAAGACCCGTCTTATCGGACCAAACTGCCCTGGTATCCTCACTGTTGACGAGGCAAAGCTGGGCATTATCCCTGGCTATATCTATAAGAAGGGCCATGTAGGCGTAATTTCCCGCTCCGGCACCTTGACCTATGAGGCTTCCTTCCAGCTGAGCCAGGCTGGTCTGGGCCAGACCACTGCTGTTGGTATCGGCGGCGACCCTGTAAAGGGTACTGACTTCATCGATGCCCTGAAGCTCTTCAAGGATGACGATGACACCAAGGCTCTCATCATGATCGGTGAGATCGGTGGTACTGCTGAGGAAGACGCTGCAAAGTGGATTGCTGAGAATATGCCTAACAAGCCAGTTGTAGGCTTCATTGCTGGTGTTCAGGCTCCTCCGGGCAAGCGTATGGGTCATGCTGGTGCTATTATCGCTGGCGGCAAGGGTACTGCTGCTGACAAGATCAAGGCTCTCAATGCTGTAGGCATCGAGGTTGCTGAGAACGTAGCACAGATCGGCGAGACCATGGTTCGCGTT
>CAVFWX010000066.1:9297-11211 GCA_963626225.1 Anaerotignum sp. | reverse complement strand
GGACAACAAGGGCACCATGAGTTCTACGGCGAAAAACCGCAAGGGCTTGGTAGTATCTGCCGACAGCCAGCAGAGCCTGAAAAATGTTTCTGTAACTACCGGTGTAAGTGCCGCTAGTACTGCTGCCGTAAGTGTCAATGCTACTGTAGCTGTCAATAAAATTGCCGGGGAGACTCAGGCTCTGCTGGAGAATTCTCAGGTGAACCAGGGCATTGCTGAGGGCGAGACTGCCGGTGATGTGGCTGTACTGGCTCATGACAGCACTGGGGTAACCAGCGTTGTAGGTACACTGGGAGTTTCTGTTGGAGGTGTCGCTGGTGTATCACCAGGTGCTGCTGTAGATACCAACAACTTCACCCGCAATACCACTGCGGCTATTCAGGGGGCCAGTGCAACTAATAAATCCGCCATCAATGCCAAGGAGCTGGCTGTAAAATCCGCCACCAGCACGGATATGACCCTAGTTGAGCAGGGTGCCAACGTGGGCATTGGTGCTACTGCAGGCGTAGCTGTCGTAGGCACTGTTAGCGTAAATAATTTCTCCGGAACTACCAAGTCCGTAGTGGAAAATGCAGATATCACTACTACAGATAATGCTGTAGTAAAGGCAGATAATGCTAAAAAGTCCAAGACCTATCTGGGGGCCTATGCCGTTTCTGGCGGTACAGCAGCTGTTAGTGCCTCTGCCGGTGTATCTGTTATCAACGATAATAGCACCACCCATGCAGCCCTGAAAAATGCCCAGATTTCTTCTGCTGCCAAGGATGTACAGGTAGCAGCCAACAATGTAAGCAATATCAGCAATTTGGCTGTAAATGCAAATTTGGCTATAGGTATCGGTGCCGGAGTAGGTACAGCTGTTACTGTCAACAATATGAACAACAAGGTAGCTACCTCTGTGGATAGTTCCGTTATTACTGCGAAAAAGGGCAATGCCCAGGTAAGTGCCAATAACGAAATGGAGCTCCATAGCACCAATGCTGCTGCCAGTGGTGGAGTAGGTGCTGTAGGTGTAGGTGTAGCTGTAAACAATATCAACAGCAGCACCGCTACTACCCTGAACAACAGCGGTGTCCATGCTGATGCTGTTGATATCAAGGCTGATGAAAAGCGGACCATTGATGCCCAAAATTATGGTGTGAATATCGGTGGATTGGCTATAGGTACCAATGTAAATATCAACAATATTGGTACGGAGATGGCAGCTTCCTACAGCTATGCAGATGGCGAGGCATATAGCACTGAGCAGATTAAGACTAAAATCAATGATGCTCTAAAGATTTCAGAGAAGTCCCAAGCAGATGTAGCCGAGTCCGGCTATAGCAAGGAGGTTTCCACCAGCAGCAAGGATGCCCAGGCAAAGACTGCCAACAGCAATAGCCAGGTAAAGGGAGTATCTATCGCTATGGATAAGGTTGCCCTGGAGGCTGCCAACGATGTAAATATCGCTACCAAGGCTACCACTGAGGGCACAGTCAAGATGCTGGGAGTTACTGGTAGCATTGGTGGTGCCAATGTTACTGTAGGCGTAACGGATATCAAGCATAACAACCAGGTAGATATCAAAAACGGAAGTGAGATAAAGGGTGGTCAGGTAAATATATCCGCTGCCAGCGATGGTACCATAAATCAGAATGTACAGCAGGCTGGTTTGTCTGGTGGCAGCATTAATGTAGGCGTGTCCAAGCTTCTCCGCAACGGGGACAATACCATCAATATCAGCGGAGGCAGCATCACTGCCACCAGAAATATTGATGGCACAAAGGCTACCGATGAAAGCACTGCCAAAACAACCCAGCTGAATATTGCTGTATCCGATGCCATGGTGCTGAATAATACCGTAAGTGGCTTGAATGTTGCCGGTGGTACAGCTGGTGCCCTGGTAAGCAATACCGAGGACAAGACCAACAATAC
>CAVFWX010000066.1:6849-9134 GCA_963626225.1 Anaerotignum sp. | reverse complement strand
AGCACCACCCAGGCCAAGGCTACATCTGATGTAGTGAATGTGGCAGCTCTTAGCGGCCATGGGGATATTGCTACTGCCCAGATTGGCGATGCCAACCACAGCTCCGCCAACACTACGGTAAATATTGCTGGCAACAACAACTTCAAGGGTCAGAATCTCAATGTAAAGAGCGAAAACTCCGCCTCTGCCACTGCCGAGGTAAAGTCTACTACTGTAGGTGCAATAACAGGCCAGGGGTCTACTACTAATGCCTCTGTTTATGGCAGCAGCAATACTACCCTAGGCAACGGCAATACCATCTTGGCAGATGCTGTGAATCTCAATGCCATTAGCGGCATGAATGCAGCAGCCAAGACTGCTGGCTATGGGGTAGCTGGTCTGGGCATCAATATCAACCAGGCCAATGCCATAGTAGATGGCAGGACCAACCTGGCAGTAGGCAATGTTACCCTTCAGACCAGTAAATGGCAGGAGGGTGAGGCTACCTTTGCTACCCATACCAATACGGTGACCAAAGATGGTAAAGAAACAGAGGAAACGGTATACCTTGTTACCCAGGGCAAAGGCCATGAAGTTATTCAGGACAAGGGTGGCACTTTGAATCTGGTAGCTCAGGATAATTCCACCGGCTCAGCTGATATTAAGGGCGTTTCTGTAGGAGCTGTTGCCTCTGGTACCAATATTGCCAGAACTACAGCCAACAGCAATATTGACCTGCAGGTCATTACAGATACCATGAATGCCAAGTCCATGAATATCCAGGCAGGCAGCAGCCTCAAGACCACAGCCCGGGCTGATGGCAGCGGCGGCGGTGTAATCAATATTGACCCACGGGCAGCCCGGGTGGAAAACAATACTGAATCCACCACCAATGTAAAGCTTAGTGGCAAGTTCAACATAGATGAGAATCTCAGGGGCGAGGCCATCAATGCTGATCAGACCGGCCTTATGGTAGATACCCTTCAGGTAACCATTGCCGGCGGCGGCGGTACCAGCGTGGAGAACAATGTCAACCAGAAGTCCTATATGGATATTTCCTCTGCTACTATCAATGCAGGAGGCACGGTAGAGGCAGGCTCTGGCAATAAGTATAGCCTGTCTGCCGCCAAGACCTTCTCTGACAAGGACAACAACTATATCCTCCGTGGCAATGGCTATGGCATCGCCGGCAATGTCCAGGTAGCCACTATAAAAAACAATATCAATAATACTGCAGAGACCAAGCTAGGCAATGTTACTTCCAACGGGGATCAGAAATTCTGGGCAGATACGGAAAACGAGATTGATTCCAATGCCCAGGTTTATGCCCATGGTGTTCTTATCTCTGGTGCCAGGTTGGTAAACGAAATGAATGTGGCCAGCAATAACAATATTACTCAGGCCAGTGACAAGCTGTTGAAGACTATTGATGGGGACAGCAATATAACCATTGCAGCCAATGATAAGGAAAACCTCACCAACAAGTCTTTCTCTGAGAATGCTGGCGGCTTTAGTGGTGGTGTTAGTGCTGAAAGTACCACCAACGTTACCAGGAACAACAAGCTGAATCTGGCAGGTACTATCTACAGCCGCAAGGATGTAAACCTCTATGCCGGCAAGTCCATAGATGACCAGTTGGGCAGGCTCCAGATGACTACCTATGCAGAGGTATACAACAAGAGCGCTCTTCCATTAGGTTTCGTCCCAACTGTTAACAATATCCAAAATCAGAACAATATTATCAATATTAGCGGCAAGGTTCGCTCCGTCCAGGATGCCAACCTATACGCTGATGCAGGCAAGGAGGTATTCAACACCTTTAGCGGTACCTATACAGGCTACGGCGGTGGTGCAACTCCTACCTATGTAGCCAAGACCAATGGCAACTACACCATGGATAAACATGACCAGGAGGTTGCCTCCAAGACCTATGACAACCATGTAGAGGTTAGTGGCAGCGTAACTGCCGGCGTGGCCAACGATCAGAGCATTACCATAGGTGAGACTGGCTGGGTATTGCTGACACCGGAGCAGTATGTTCAGTGCAAGGCATATTATGACAACAAAAAACAGGATATGCCTGATAACTACTATGTAGTAGTATCTGATGCAGACTATGCCGCTACTATGACTGAATACGGCTTGAATTCCAAACAATTAAAGAAGCTTAGCGATGTGGTAAAGATTAATGATGCTGAGGCCGCAGGGATTAGTGTGTCTGAATTTACTATCGGTAGCTACAGCTATGCAGAGAGCCTGGTAAAGCGTCTGAACCAGCTTAGCCAGCTGATGGCTGAGTATAGCCA
>CAVFWX010000066.1:4585-6686 GCA_963626225.1 Anaerotignum sp. | reverse complement strand
GACATCCCTGATTTGGCAGCCTCTGGGGGCAATATCAATGTTACCACTGACGATCTCTATGGCAGCGGCAGCTTGACAGCTAAGGGAACTCCAACCATCAAGGTGGAGAACAATACTAGCTTGGCACTGAATGTCAACAATGTTACTGTCAGCAACCCAGGTGGCCAGGTATACTTCAACAATGTTGCCATGGATAAGAAGGAAGATATTGCGGCAGCCAACAGAAACAAGGGTAGGACTATCGGTGCCCTTAGCGTGGCCAAGGGCAATGAAGGTAGCGTGACGATTGAAAGCAACTTGACTCCTGCTGCCAGTGTAAAGACAGATGCTATCTACTACCGGATAGACGATGGTAATATTCATGAAGACAGAGAAAATCCTATTAAGGCGGATATCAATATTGCCGGCAGCATCACTGCCCAGGGTGGCACTGTAACTGTCCGCAATCACAATTTTGATATTAGCATCTATAGCGGCGGCTCTTCTGCCCATGCTATCTCTGCCAAGCATATCAACCTCATTGCTGACAATGGCAGCCTGACCCAGAGTTATACTGAGGGAATTTCCAATGTAGGCGGTGATCCAAAGGATCAGTACAAGCAGTATTGGGATACCAAGGATAAGTACGAAGGCACTAGTAGCACAATCGACACAAGCACATATACCAATGACAGCCATGCTGGTGATATTCAGGGTGACAATATTTTCCTCAACGCTACTGATGTAAATATCAATGGTTTTGTTCAGAGCGGCTATGACAACTACTATGTAGCTATCGACAAAAACACCAGGCTGACCGATGGGCTGCAGCTAGCTGGTGCAAATGATAGTTCTACAAAGACTGTAGAACAGCGTATGCAACAGATTGCAGAAAATAACAAGGTTAATGACCTGTCCAACAGCACCGTGCTGGGCAATGATAACTATTGCCTGGTAAAGGGTGGTGCAAGGTACAACAGTGAGAAGGGCTACTATGAATATGTGGTGCCTGTATACTACAACCCTGTAACCGGGGAGCTGCTGACTCCTGATGTGGAAAGCAAGGGAGGCAATATTACCATTACCGGGCGGATTTCCAGCACCGGTGGTGGCAGCATTATCTGCCTGGATGGTGCATCTGATATCAATATCAACAACCAGCTGGACAATACTTTGATTACCAGCAAGCTGGTTACCAATGATGTAGAGGGCAAAATACGCATTAACGATACTGGCAGGGGCTTTGCCACTGAGATTACCAGAGGAGATAGTGCTAGTGATCTGAACTACAAGATTTATAGTCTGTATACCAAGGATAACTTAAAGGCTGGCGATCTTATCTATGATAGCTCAGATACTACAAAGTATCCTGATGGCTGGAATGGTACGGATGCATTTGGCAAGGCATATCTCTCCAAGGATGACAATAATAACATTACCTATAATCCAAAGGAGGGCCTGCGGTACAACTGGACTACCGGCAAGCAGACTGGTACCATCAATACCTATAGCAAAACCTACTATAATGGCTGGTGGGGCCTGTCTGATGAAAAAAGCGACCTAAAGACGAACCTGGTGAATACGGAACAAAAGCCTGAATCCTCTAAACCAAACTCTGAGAAGGACAAGAGTGATGGCAGCTATATTGGTGTTAACACTAATAATAATATCAACAATAACACCGTACTGTATGTAACAAAGGATAAACAAGATTCTGACCATATTATTCAAATTATAGAAACAAAGAAATGGTCCCAGGGCTTCTTTGGCTGCCACAAGTATACTCTGACTCGCTGGACTGATACCGTTGGCACAGATTATGCCAACAACTACAGCCTGAAAGCCGACAATCCTATTAACATTAAGTTCATTGGCAGTGTTGCTGGAGCAAGTAATGTTAATGTAAGTTCTAAGGGGGATCTCCAGCTGGCAGGGGATATTGGCAACAAGAATCTCTATACTGTAACCAACACAGATGGAAGCATTAGCAGCTTTGAACATGGCAATGTAAATATTACCGCTGGTGGCAATATTACCCAGACCGGTGGCAGCATCTATGGCAATACCGTAAGTCTCTCCAGCGGCGGCAATATGCAGAATATTGATATTACTGCTGGTGATA
>CAVFWX010000066.1:0-4156 GCA_963626225.1 Anaerotignum sp. | reverse complement strand
ATGTTACCATCAATGTAAATAATGGCAGCGTATCTGATGCCCTGCCTTATGGCACTCTGGAGGCGGAAGATGAAAACGCACTGCTGGAGAAGTGGCGTTCCATGGGCCTTTTGGGAGATGTAACCTCTGAGGCAGATAAGGATATTGCTGAGGCCAAGCTGAATGTTGAAAAGAAGCTGGCAGGCTATAAGTGGAATGACGATACTCAGCAGTGGGAAAAGCCAGCAGGCAGCACAAAGGCTGATGCCACCTACGCCACTTGGGATAAGGATACCCTGCTGTACACCATTACAGACGATATTTTAAACACCGGTTCCGATAAGCTCACCACTTCCAGCAAAGATCCAAATATCAAGGGCAACAATATTACCCTTAATGTAGCCAACAGTGCCGGACTGGAGAGCGACACAGTACAAACTATCAATTCTTCTCAGTTGAATAATTTGGACAATCTGAAAGCCTTGTCCAAGGCAGAAGCCTCCACTGTTGAAACCAACAAGAAGACCGATGGCACCATTGACTTTACCATTACCCAGCGGCTGCCAATCGGTATTCAAACCAATAGTGCTGAGGGCAAGCTGACCATTGGCAAGATTACTGCCAACGATGCTGGCAAACCTACTATAGAGAAGGCTACTGGCAATGCCTATATTGAGGGCAGAGTGGATAGCACCGACAACAATGCCAACAGGGATCTTACTATCAATACCATTCAGGCAGCTGGCAAGGTATCTATTGAGGCCATTGGCAATATTATCAATGGCAGTGCTGATAATGCCGTGGCCAACATTGTAGCCCAGGATTTGAATATTACGGCCGCTAATGGTGGCTCCATCGGTACTGTGAATAAGGCTATTACTACCTCTCTGGGCAGTGCTGCTGCTGCCGGAACTCTTCGGGCCGTAGGCAATGGTATCTACATCGACAATACCGGTAGCAACAATATTGCTATTCAGGCTGTATCCAGCGGTGGGGATATTGCTATCTCTGCTACCAAGGATATCCTCATGACTGCCAAGGAGAATCAGACTGGTGTAGCTGAAACCTATATCAAGGCAGAGAATGATGGCAGCAGCATTAGCCTGACCTCCCGGGAGGGATCTGTAGGCTCAATTTCTACTAATACAAATGGTGAGATTGAGTATGATGAAGATGGCAAGCCAAAGACCAACTCCATTCGCATCAAGAATTCAGAAAGCGGCAAAACCAAGGTAACTATCAAGGCAGCAAAGGATGTGGCTGTAGAAGGCATGTCCAGCAGCGATGCCAGCAATAAGACTCCTGGCGGCTATCTCAATTTGACGGTGGCTCCTTATGAGGATAAAACCCATACAAATACCAAGCTGGATAATATTTCCCTCAATGTCAATGGTACCCTCATGTCTGATGGGGATATGGCGGCCTCCAAGAATATCATCATTACCACAGCAGAGGATCTAAATGTAAAGAACAACCTGACTGCTGGGGAGCAGATTTATCTGGATTCCAGCAAGGATGTAAATATCAACGGGGGCACAATAAAAGCCACTGGAGATACTGGCAAGGTTATTGCCAAGGCAGCCAAGGACCTGCAGCTCAATGGTGGAACCGTGACCGCCAATAATATTCAGCTTGATGCAAAGAATAATCTGCAGATCAATGATGGAAACTTAGTCGCCAATAATATTCAGATTGGTGCAGAGAATAATCTGCAGGTCCATGATGGAAACTTAGCCGCCAATAATATTCAGATTGGTGCAGAGAATAATCTGCAGGTCCATGATGGAAACTTAGCCGCCAATAATATTCAGATTGGTGCAGAGAATAATCTGCAGGTCCATGATGGAAACTTAGCCGCCAATAATCTTCAGCTTGGTGCAAAGAATAATCTGCTGCTCAACGCTGGTAACGTAACTGCCAATAAGATTCAGCTAAGTGCAGGGAAGGATCTTCAGCAGGCAAAGGCATCTACCATTACTGTAAAGAATATTACTGCCAATGATGGCACCGTCACCAAGGCGGGCACCCTTACGGCAGATTCTACTGGGGAAATGCAGCTCCTGGGTGAGAAGAACGCCCTGGGGAATGCTACCATCAGCAGCAATCGTATTGAAAGCGGTAGTGATATCATCCTCAACAATGGCAGCGGCAATGCCACCATTACCATCAACAATAATTCTGCAGATAGTAAAAATATTGCCAAGGGCAATGTTAAGCTCAATAACACTGATGCAGCAGCTACTATGACCATCAACAATGTTAAGGCAGAAAAGGATCTAAGTATTACCAGTGCTGGCAATGTAAATCTGGCAGCCCAGGTTAAGGAGGGGGAGAAAATTACCGTAGAAGGCCTGGTTCAGGGTGCCAATATTACCATCAACGCTGGCAAGGATATTGATGTTCACGGTGATATTGTCAGCGGCCTGGATAATGGCCAAAAGCTTACCATGGTTAGTGAGGATGGTAAAATAATTACCTATGAAAATTCTACTATCATGGGCAATGATATGTATATCCATACTAAGGGAGCAGCTGATAGCCAGGATAGTACATCAGGTATTGCCAAGGGAGATATTTATAATGCAGCTACCATCTTGTCGGTAGGTGACGTAGTTATGAAGTCCGACCATGGCGACGTAAGCAATATTGTTGCTATGGGATCTACCACAGACAAAGACGGCATACAGCATACTGCGAATAAAATAACCTTGCTGGCAACAGAAGGTGCTGTCATGAATACAGATACCATTTATGCTGCTGATAGCGTAAACATCAAGAGTAAAAAAACTATTAATGTGGCTGGAGAAATTGTGGCAGGCAATGATATTAATATCGAGTCTACAGATGGTTCCCTGGGCAATAGCAGTATCCTTCTTAGTGAAAATGGCAATATCACCTTGACAGCCAATAATGGCCATATAGTCAATACTGCAGATGGTGATATTTTTGCTCTAGGGGGTAATGTTATCCTGTCTGCCAAGGGAAAGAAGACAGATATAGCATTAGATGATACCTGGGGAGTAGATGCTAGTCAGAATTGGAACATGCCGGCTGTTATTAATTATGGTGATATTGTAGCCCTTGATAATAGAGCTGAGGACAAGAGCAAAGCTGGCAATATTATCATGCAGTCGGAATATGGTGATGTCTACAATATGACTGATTTTAATCTCCTGACTGGCATGCATGCTAGTACCCCTAAAATAACCATATCAGACAACAAGCATCTGATATATGAAGGCGAGAGCTATACTGTTGCCTTGAAAAACATTACCATGACTGCGGCAAATGGCAAGCTGGCAAGTGACAAGGAGCTGCTTCATGCTGGTGGGGATGTAAATCTTACTGCCAAGACAGGCCTCAACAGCTTGGGAAGGAATATTTATGCTGGCGGTGATATTACCCTGAGAGCCACCGATGGCAATATGGTGAATACAGCTGCCATCGAGTCTGCCAACGGCAGTGTCACTCTGAAGGCTGACCATGGAACCGTGGTAAATATGCTCAGCGGCAATATCCTGGCTGGTGGCGGCGATGTAACCATCCATGCCGGAGCAGAGCAGGAAGCAAGCCATCAGATCTATGCCATTGGTACTGACGGTAATACTACCAAGGTATCCGGTATCAATCTGTCAGATGAATATGCAACTGCCGTTATCAAGTCCCATAAGTATTATCTGGAAAATGGCCAATATGTAGAAATTACTGACAAAACTGATGTCAGCAAAATCACTGGTGATATCTACACCACTGCTGTTTATGTAGACAAGGACGGCAAGGATGTGGATTTGCAGCTGAAGTATGAAAATGCCGATGCTGAGAAAATTACCGTTGATGGCAAGGAACTTACTGCCATCAAGGGTAATATCGAATTTGTCCGTCAGGGTGATGCCTTGAACCGTGGCGATTTGATTGCCATGGGTGTGAATCCAGTGGTGGCCACAGAGGGCACCCTTACCGGCTACAAGTCCACTGTCCCTGGCACCATTACCATCTCCTCCGACCACGGCAATGTAGTAAACTACGATAATTTTGCTTTGAGCAATGGCAAGAACACCTATGATGGTGCCTACAATTTGATAACCCATGAACATGGCAATCCAGAATTGGATAATACTAATGGAGGCAAGAAGTATCTCCTGGCCAACGGCAATATTGCCCTGAAGGCTCCAGAGGG
>CAVFWX010000065.1:0-11433 GCA_963626225.1 Anaerotignum sp. | reverse complement strand
TAGCGGAGAATCTTCAGCAGTTATTAGATAACAGATAAAATAAAAGGTATGCAAGAGCATTTTGTGCTGCTGCATACCTTTTGCTGCCTTATAGGAGAATCGTCGATGAATACGCTGAGGTACACTCCATGCACCATGATGAAATAGCACTGCTTAATTCATCGCCTCAAAAATCCACAGGGTATTCTTAATCTTCCCATCATAGTCCACGGCCTTCACTATCTTTATCCTGACTACAGTATTGTCATGCTTGGTATAGAGCAGCTCCAGCTTTACATCGCTATCCAGCATTTGCTCAATGGCCCTAAAGTCGAAGCATACCCTCAGATTATTAAAGCATTCCTCCTGGACAAACTTTTCCACATACTGTCTAAAGGAGTTGCGGAATCTGTAGTGGCATTCCTTTAGGATTTCGTCGAAATAGTTTGGTCGGAAGATAACCCTGGTATCGTCGGTGGTCAGGTTGACGATATATACTCCCATGAAGCTGGAAGCAATGGCCCGGAGGAAACTGTCCTGATCCCGCTTTTCCATCAGCATATCCTCCAGCTTCTGGTTGTTGCGGCGGGCATTGCCGGACTGCTTGGCGGATTTGTAATATGCCTCCTTGTCCTGGTACATGGCCTTTTCTGCTAGGGAAATAGTGTAGCGGAGGAACTGGTTCTCAGCTTGGAAGGCCCAGCCAAAGGATACATGGTAGTTGTGGGCAGCGAAAATTTCTCTGAGATGATTGATTGCCATTTCTACATCAGTTGGATTCATGGTCTTGGTAAAGGCAACAAATTCATCACCGCCAATACGGTAGGTATACTCCTCACCAAAAGTGGATTTTAGGGAACGGGCTACGGTGGTGAGCATGGCATCGCCAGCCTCGTGTCCCAGCGTGTTGTTCAGGTCATGGAGGCCATTGGCATCGCCATAGATGCAGCAATAAGGGTCAGGATCCGCTTCATATCTATTGATTGCCTGTTCGTAGGCATTGCGGTTCCTTAGGCCGGTAAGCTCGTCTGTCATGCCGATTTTCTGTAGCAGCTGATAGGCATCCAGGTTCTGGATAGCCATCTGCAGGTTGTCGGCAATATTTTCCAAAAGCTCCCGATGTTCCTTGATATTTGGCAGGTTGATGACCATCAGCAGGCCAATAAGCTCCTTGCGGATATTGTATTCCGGCACCACGAAGATATTGCGGACATCAATATGCTCCAGGGCAGGGAATTTGCCCTCTGCTATGAACTGGGCAGTGGCATATTCACCAATAAAGAGGCTCCGCTTGTCCTTGACCATCTCGCATAGATTGATGAAATAGGATTTGCCAATTTCCTCCAGCTGCACCTTGTTTGGCATGGGATAGCAGAAGATTTCCTTTCGGTCGGAATTTTCCATGGTGGCAAACAAAACAGTATCTGCATCCACAAACTCCTTTACCTCCTGCAGGACGGTACTGATAGAGAACCTGTTGTTGGCGGTGCTGAAGAGCAGGTGTTGGATATCGTAGGCGAATTTGTTACGCATTATGGTATGCTGATAGCTCAAACGGCGGCGTCTGTCATGGCGAATTAGATAGAAAATTACCAGACAGCACAGCAGTGCCTGCAGCAGGCAGAAAATGTAGATAATCCTACGGATTTTGGCAGCTCCTGCCAGGAGACTGTCCTCGGTTTCCGTAATCTGCACAGTCAGGCCGTACATGCCCACAGGATGGTAGTAGCTGTATAGGGGTGAATCATAGTCCACGCAGTCAAAGACGCTGTGGCCAGACCTGCCTGTTTTCCAGTCAGAGGTTGCCTCCTGGAAGCTGCGGCCGGAAATCAGGTGGCATGTCTTGGCATGGGTGCCTATGATGTTCTGCATAGGATTATCTGAGGTATTTATCAGGAACTCCCCTGTATTGCCGTTAATGAGATAGGTGTTGAATTTCTCTGTGGCGTTCCTTTTGTGGAAGAAATTGGTCATTTCCTCCAAATTGATAAAGCCAAAGAGCACCCCCTGGGTATTTGGCGTAATATCGAAGGGCTTTGCCATGGCTATATAATGTAGGCCGTTTTCGCCAGTCCTGGTGGAGGTAATATAGCTTCTTTTCTGAATGACCTGGTCGTATTCAGGCAGGGGATCCACCATCCTGACGGCATCCTTCTTGAACAGCATGGTATTGTCTGGCAGGAGAATGGCGTAGGTGGATATGGTGCTGTTGGTGGAAAGGGAATCCAGGTATTGCTGCACCTCATCCTGGCTGTTGAAATCCTTCTTGGCTGCAATGCTGGCAATCAGCTGCAGCTGTCCTTCAGCGTTGTTAAAGGTGTTAAAAGTATCCTTGCTGATTTGTGCGGTGGTGCTGTTCATATCATAATAGCATCGCTGGACGATTATCTCATCTATAAAATATCCCTCCAGCACGCTGAAAAGCATCAGCAACAGGCAGATGGCAGTACCCACCAGAAGGTTTCTTCTGGATTTTGCCAATTTCGTTTCCATTAATACATCTCCTCAGAAAATCCATTTTCTTTGCAAGCAATGAGTAGATAAATTCAATTCAGTATATAATATCTGTTTTTCTTTGTAAATAGTCAGGTGCAACAATTACCATAATATGGTATGATTGCCTGGCTGAGGTAACGGTGAAGGCAAGGAAGGCCAATGCCACCTTGACTGGACCTATCGACTATGTGGAGGTAGAGGTTACCCGTAAGGTTTGAAGTTAATATATATTTATATTATCAGTATATATATTAAAAGCTATTAACACGATGACTGTTGATAGCTTTTTTTTTTCGATAAAACCTTGCAATTTATTAGGAAAGCATATAAGATAGCAGGTAATCGGAATCATATGGAGGGGTGAAGGAATATGGATAACGATATGGAAAGGTTTTATCTGGGGGCTATACAGGGGTGCAATAATATTGGGGGAGCTGTAATCAGGCGGCTGCTGGAATATTTTGGCACTGGGGAGGCTACTTGGACGGCTAAGGCAGGGGAGCTGGAGGAATCAGGCATATTGAGGGACAGTGTGTTGGAGCAGTTCCTTTATATCAGGGGAGCAAGGCCTGATTTGCCAGAAAAGCTACAGGAGGAATGTAAGAGGAAAAATATCCATCTTTGTGTACGCAGTGATGGGGAATATCCAGAGCTGCTGCAGGAAATTTCCAACCCGCCAGAGGTACTGTTTTATAGGGGAACATTGCAGAATCATCTGCCTCGTATAGCCATGGTAGGGGCTAGAAAGGTCAGTGCCTATGGTAAAACCGTAGCACTGCAGCTGGGAGGATCCTTGGCCAGGGCCGGGTTTTCCGTGGTCAGTGGAGCGGCTATTGGTGTAGACACCTGCAGTCATTCTGGGGCTATTCAAAAGGGAGCTACAGAGGCTGTACTGGGCTGCGGCGTGGATGTGGTCTATCCCAGGGAAAATAAAAAACTTTTGGAGGAAATCGCCGAAAAGGGTGCGGTCATCTCGGAATATTTGCCGGGAACACCGGCGGTTGCTTGTAATTTTCCGGCCCGCAACAGGATTATCAGTGGCATGAGCCTGGGAACTGTGGTGGTGGAGGCTGCCCAGCGAAGCGGTTCCTTGATTACGGCGGAAATGGCTCTTAGTGAGGGACGAGATGTTTTTGCGGTACCGGGAAGCGTTTTTTCCAATGTAAGCCGGGGCTGTCACAAGCTGATTCAGCAGGGAGCCAAGCTAATAGTTGACAGCAATGATATTATTGAGGAGTATCCTCAATTTGCAAAAAAACAGGCAAATGGGAAAAATAATGATGAAAAAAATAAAACTCATGCTATAATAACGGAGATAGAGAAAAGGATTTTGCAGATTTTGACGCCGGAGGAGCCTTTATCTATTGATGAGGTGATTTACCGGCTGCATGGCACAGCGGTGCCAAATGCGGCCTTTGTATTGCTGCAGCTGGAAATGAAGGGCTTGGCACGGTCCGATGACCTTCGTAGATATGTGCGGACAGTAAGGGAGGGTGTTTTGTGAGTGAAATACAGCCAGAGGCTGATATTAAGGAAGTAAAAAAGCCTAGGGCAGCAAAGAAAACTGCCACAGGCACCAAAAAGAAGAAAAAGCCAGCCAAGGGTGGAACCTTGGTGTTGGTAGAGTCTCCTACCAAGGCAAAGACCATAGAGCGTTATTTGGGCAAGGGGTATATTGTCAGGGCCTCCATGGGGCATCTGCGGGATTTGCCTAAGAGCCAGTTTGGCATAGATGTGGAAAATAATTTTGCACCGAAATACATCAATATCCGGGGTAAGGGTGATTTAATCAAGGCCTTGAAAAAGGAAGCTGCCAAGGCAGACAAGGTTTATCTGGCCAGTGACCCGGACCGTGAGGGAGAGGCCATTGCCTGGCATCTGTCCTATATCTTTGACATAGATGCCAATACCCCATGCCGGATTGTATTTAATGAAATAACCAAGCCAGCTATCCAGGCGGCGGTAAAGGAGCCACGGCCTATCAATATAGATATGGTGGATGCCCAGCAGGCAAGGCGGATGCTGGATCGCATCGTAGGCTACAAGCTAAGCCCACTACTGTGGCGGAAGGTTCGCAAGGGACTTAGTGCCGGGCGGGTTCAGTCTGTAACGATGCGGCTTATTTGCGAGCGGGAAAAGGCCATTCAGGAATTTATTTCCCAGGAGTATTGGTCTGTAGATATGAAGCTGAAAAAGGGCAAAAGCAATCAGTTTAGTGCAGATCTGGTGTCCATGGGGGAGAATTTCCATGTAGCAAGCTATACTCCAACTGATGCCAAGGGCAACAAGCTGCCACCTATCAAGGGCTATAAGCTGGGAATCCATACAGAAGCCGATGCACAGCGGGCTACGGAGGCTATCCAGGAGGGAATTTGGCAGGTGGCTGAGGTGAAGAAACGCCACAGAAGCCGCAAGGCAGCACCGCCATTTACCACTTCTAGCCTGCAGCAGGATGCAGCTCGGAAGCTGGGCTTTACCTCTCGTAAAACCATGATGGTAGCCCAGCAGCTGTATGAAGGTATTGAGCTAGGGCGAAAGGGACTGTCCGGCTTGATTACCTATATGAGAACCGACTCTACCCGTATTTCGGAAATGGCCCAGCAGGAGGCCAGGGATTATATTATTGAAAGCTTTGGCCAGGAATATTATCCAGCCAAGGCAAATGTCTACAGTGCTGGGAAGAAGGCTCAGGATGCCCATGAAGCCATACGTCCTACCAGCGTGGCTCATGTGCCATCAGAAATAGAGAAATATCTCAACAAGGATCAGTTCAGGCTGTATCAGCTGATTTGGCAGAGGTTTGTGGCCAGTCAGATGGTACCGGCACAGTTTGATACCCTGTCCATTAAGCTACAAAATGGCGAATACCAGGCGGCTTCTGCCGGTTCGGTGCTGACCTTCCCAGGTTTCCAGAAGGTATATACCATGGCAGAAAATGAAAGCGATAAGGATATTCCGCTGCCGGAGCTGGAAGTGGGTGATGAGCTACGGCTCATGAAGGCTGCTGCCAAGCAGCATTTCACGGAACCGCCGCCACGGTACAATGATGCCTCCCTGGTAAAGCTGCTGGAGGAAAAGGGCATTGGCCGTCCAAGTACCTATGCACCGATTATTGAAACCATTTTGGCCAGAGGCTATGTGTCCCGGGTCAGCAAGAACTTCAAGCCAACAGAGCTGGGTTTTGTGGTGGTGGATCTCCTGCAGGAGTATTTCAAGGACATTGTGGACGAGAAATTCACCGCCACCATGGAAAGCGAGCTGGACAATGTGGCCACTGGCCATTTGGACAAGGACAAGCTGTTGGGGGATTTTTATGGGCCATTTGCCCAGGAGCTGGAACAGGCTGAGGAAGCTATCGGCCATGTGGAGCTGCCAGTGGAGGTTTCTGATGTGCCTTGTGATATCTGCGGCCGCATGATGGTGGTAAAGCAAGGACGCTTTGGCAAGTTCCTGGCCTGCCCTGGCTTCCCAGAGTGCCGTAGTACCAAGGCTCTGTTGAAGGATACAGGCATCAAATGCCCTAAGTGCGATGGTACCATTGTGGAGCGGAAATCCCGCCGGGGGAGGAACTTCTACGGCTGCAAGAATTATCCTGAATGTGATTTCGTTACCTGGGATGTGCCGCAGCAGGAAAAATGCCCTAAGTGCGGCAGCCTGCAGCTGAAGCATTTTTACCGCAATGGCCGGGGGATTTTGTATTGCAGCAATGATGCCTGCGAAACCCGTGTAGGTCATCCTATCAACAAGGAGCTGGAAAAGCAGCGGGAAAAGGCAGCCAAGGAAAAAGAGAAAGAGAGTGCAGAAAAGACTGATGAATAAGGTTATTATCGTAGGTGCCGGCATGGCAGGCAGCGAGGCAGCCTGGCAGGTGGCACGGCGGGGCATAGCCGTTGATTTGTATGAAATGCGGCCAGTGCACAACACTCCTGCCCACAAGACAGATTTGTTTGCGGAGCTGGTGTGCAGCAATTCCCTGCGGGGAGCAGGGCTGGAAAACGCCGTTGGGGTGCTGAAGGAGGAAATGCGTCGGCTGGATTCCATCATCATGGAAGCAGCAGATGCCACCAAGGTGCCAGCTGGCGGTGCCCTTGCTGTTGACCGCATAGGCTTCAGCAAATACATTACAGACAAGGTTAGTAGCCATCCTCTGATAAATGTTATCCATGAGGAGCTCCACGCAATTCCTCGTGAGGAGGGAGCTGTGACCATTGTGGCCAGCGGCCCTTTGACTGCCGGGGAGCTGGCAGAGGATATTGGCAGGCTTATGGGACAGGAGTATTTGTATTTTTATGATGCAGCAGCTCCTATTGTCACCCTGGAGTCAGTGGATATGTCCAAGGCATGGAAGGCTTCCCGCTATGATAAGGGAGAGGCTGCCTATATTAACTGTGCCATGGACAAGGAACAGTACCAGCATTTCTGGCAGGAGTTGGTAAATGCAGAAAAGGCAGAAACTCACAGCTTTGAGAAGGAGATTTTCTTCGAGGGCTGCATGCCAGTGGAGGAAATGGCTTCTAGAGGTGAGGATACCCTGCTTTTTGGACCATTGAAGCCAGTGGGACTGGACAATCCTCATACAGGCAGGCGTTCCCATGCCGTAGTACAGCTGCGGCAGGACAATGCTGAGGGAACCTTGTATAATATTGTAGGCTTTCAGACTCATCTGAAATGGCCTGAGCAAAAGCGGGTATTTGGCCTGATTCCTGGCTTGGAAAATGCTGAATTTGTCCGCTATGGTGTTATGCACCGCAATACTTTTATCAATTCTCCAGAAACCATGAAGCCTACCATGGAGTTCAAGGGAGAGAAGAATCTCTTCTTTGCAGGCCAGATGACTGGCGTGGAGGGCTATGTGGAATCCGCTTCCTCCGGATTGGTGGCAGGCATTAATGCCGCAAGGCTTTGCCAGGGCCTGGAGCCAGTGGTATTCCCGGCAGAAACAGCCCATGGTTCCCTGTGCCACTATATCACCACCGCACCAGCCAAGCATTTTCAGCCAATGAATGTCAACTTCGGCATTATGTCACCTATCAAGGAAAAAATTCGGGACAAGAAGCTGAAGAAGCAGCGTATTGCTGAGAGGGCATTGGCTATGCTGGAGGAAATCAAGCAGAAGCATAATATATAGGAGTAAGATTATGGAAAATCAATTTCATGCTACTACAATCGTAGCTGTAAAGAAAAATGGCAAGGTTGCCATTGCTGGTGACGGACAGGTTACCTTTGGCCAGAGCACCATTATGAAGGCAACAGCCCGCAAGATTCGTAAATTGCATCATGGCAAGATCCTGGCAGGCTTTGCCGGTTCTGTGGCAGATGCTTTTTCCCTTTTTGAGAAATTCGAGGCCAAGCTGGAAGCCTATAACGGCAACCTCCAGAGAGCTTCTGTGGAAATGGCTAAGGACTGGCGTACTGATAGGGTACTGCGGAAGCTGGAGGCTTTGCTGCTGGTAGCAGACAAGGAGAATATCCTGATGCTGTCCGGCAACGGCGAAGTTATTGAGCCAGATGGCGGGGTATGTGCCATTGGCTCCGGTGGCTTCTATGCCCTGTCTGCCGCCCGTGCCTTGGCAGAGCATACTGATATGGAAGCTAAGGATATCTGCGTAGAGGCCATGAAGATTGCCGCAGATATCTGCGTATTTACCAACCACAACATTCGGGTGGAAGAGCTGGAGAACTAAGGAGGAATTAGAGTGAACGAACAGACCCCAAAGCAGATAGTTGAAGCTCTGGACAAATATATTGTAGGACAGGCAGAGGCCAAGCGTGCTGTTGCCATTGCCCTTCGTAACCGTTGGAGAAGCCGTCAGCTGGACAATGCCAGCATGCAGGATGATATTATTCCAAAGAACATTCTCATGATTGGTTCCACTGGCGTGGGCAAGACTGAGATTGCCCGTCGCCTTGCCAAGCTGGTGGATGCACCTTTTATCAAGGTGGAGGCTACCAAGTTTACCGAGGTAGGCTATGTAGGCCGTGATGTGGAGTCCATTATCCGTGATTTGGCAGAGACCTCTGTGCGGATGGTACGGCAGAACCGTTTGAAGGGCGTACAGGAAAAGGCAGCAGAAATGGCTCAGGAGCGTATCTTGGATGTGCTGGTGCCGGAGCCAAAGAAATCCACCAATCCATTTGGCCAGCTTTTTGGCAATCTTGCCGGTAATGACAATGCCCAGGAGGAAGCTAAGCCAGAGGAGCCAAAGCAGTATACTGCTGGCCGTGAATGGTGCCGCAAGAAGCTGGAGGCTGGAGAGTACGAGGACAAGGTTATTGAAATCGACGTAGAGGACAGCAGCAAGCCTATGGTAGGCATGTTTGCCGGTTCCAGCCTGGAGAGCATGGGAGACAATCTTCAGGATATGATTGGCAATATGATGCCAAAGCGTCACCGCAAGCGGAAGGTAACTGTGGAGCAGGCTCGTAAGCTCTTCCAGCAGGAAGAAGCTATGAAGCTGGTAGATATGGAAGAAGTTCAGGAAACTGCTGTGAAGCTGGCAGAAAATACCGGCATCGTATTCCTGGATGAAATCGACAAGGTAGCTGTCAGCGGCAATACCAGCGGCCATGATGTTTCCCGTGAAGGCGTACAGCGGGATATCCTGCCTATCGTAGAGGGTTCCACTGTTATGACCAAATATGGCCCGGTGAAAACTGACCACATTCTCTTTATTTCCGCTGGTGCCTTCCATACATCCAAGCCATCTGATTTGATTCCAGAACTTCAGGGACGTTTCCCAATTCGTGTGGAACTGAAATCCCTCCAGAAAGAGGATTTCAAGCGTATCTTGGTGGAGCCAAAGAACGCCCTGCTGAAGCAGTACAAGGCACTTCTGGGCACTGAAGGCATTGAGTTGGAGTTTGCTCCAGAGGCCATTGACCGCCTGGCTCAGCTGGCCTGTGATGTAAACGAGCAGAATGAGAATATCGGTGCCCGCCGCCTTCACACCCTGCTGGAAAAGCTGCTGGAGGATCTGTCCTTCAATGCTCCTGATATGGAGGAGAAGCAGGTGCTGGTGGATGAGGCCTATGTCAACAAGGCGTTGCAGGATATTGTCATCAACCATGATCTGAGCCAGTTCATTTTGTAAATTGGTGGTATTCTCTCTATATATTTATATAGAGAAATACAAAAGAAAATTTTTTTGAACAATTTATAATACAAAATTTTTGAAGAAATAGTCACAAAATGTTGTGATTATTTCTTTTTTTGTGGTACAATAATACACAAGCATAAATGCATATACATAATCTTTATTCTGCATATTGAACAAACTTTATTTTGAACATTGTAAAATGATATGTTGCGGAAGAAAAAGGAGGAATTGCACATGTCGACATTATTGGAGCGCACAAGAAAGATAAACCGGGTATTGCAGCGGTTTCACAATGTGGATTACAAGGAAATGGCAACTGTCCTTAGTAGTGTAATCGATGCCAATATCTATATTGTAGATACGGCAGGCCTGATTTATGGTTGCGCTTTTCTGGATGATTTTGAATGTGATGTAATGCTGGAAAATGTGGTACGTCCAGGTGTTTTCCCTAAGCATTATGTGCAGTGGCTGAAGAAAATAGATGAAACATCTGCTAATCTGCGTTCTAAAACAGGAGATTGTGCCTTCGGGGAAGAAAGCACTAACTGTATGTTCCATGGGAAGAACACTACCATTGTACCGATTTATGGCGTAGGAGAGCGTATTGGTACCTTGATTGTAGCCAAGTATAATGAGGATTTTTCTGATGATGATCTGCTTTTGGCTGAATACGGTGCTGCTGTAGTAGGTATGGAAATGCTTCATGACCGTGCTCGCCGCAGTCAGGAGGAGAGCCAGAAGCTGGAAACTGTCCGTATGGCTCTGGGAACACTGTCTATTTCTGAGGCTCAGGCTACCATTGCTATCTTCAGGAAGATGAAGCACAAGGATGGTCCGGTGAATGCCTCTAGGATTGCAGATATGCTGACCATTACCAGGTCTGTAATAGTAAATGCCCTCCGCAAGCTGGAGTCTGCCGGTGTAGTTGAGCCTAAGTCCCAGGGTATGAAGGGAACCCATATTAAGGTTCTTAATGAATACCTTTGGAGCGGTATCGAGGAACTGGCCAATGATACAGAGATGATGATTAACGACATTTTTGCCGACTATGATAAGAAGCTGCTTCATCAGTATGTGGAGCGTTGTGCTGAAGATCATAAGGTGGCAGGCAAGGATGCAGAGGCTCTGGAGCAGAGAATCTGGCGTGCCCTTGAGGACCAGGGAATTGACGTAGTGGATATCTGCGATATTGACTATGAAAAGGGCTTCAAGATGTATGCAGTAGAGCATCATATGGAAGTTCATGAGGTGGATCCTTCTGATATGCTGGAATGGTATCTGAAGAAGATGGTCCGTAAGTGATTTTAAAATAGCATAAGTTATAGGCAGAAAATGCATGGAAAGGTACATATTCCACTAATTAGGCTTGGGAATAAAGCAGGTTGGTGGATGTATGTACATTCCATGCATATTTTTGTCTAAAATTTGAATGAATTACAACTAAAGGCCTATTTTTTGTGCGTTTATGCATTGATGCAAAAAAACACTTCTTTAACAAGGGAAAAAATGTTAGAATATAGAGAGATATTTTCATTTAGCGTTTTTAGGAAGTGAATTTGGGTGCTGGAACAGATTTTTAATGCCCCAACCTTTGATTATATGCAGAGAGGCCTGGAAGCCTCTAATCTGCGACATGAGGTTATAAGCAACAACATAGCCAATGTTAATACCCCTAATTTCAAACGCAGCGATGTGGTTTTTGAGTCGTTGCTTGCCAAGGAATTGGGCTTGGGGGAAGACAAGGACAAGCTGAAAATGGTTCGAACCAGAGATAAGCACCTGCCACAGGCTATCAGCGGCAAGGCTCATGCTATGATGCAGCTGGATGACAGCACCACCATGCGTGTGGATGGCAACAATG
>CAVFWX010000064.1:0-11451 GCA_963626225.1 Anaerotignum sp. | reverse complement strand
TGGTCATAATGCCAGCCATCTTGTCCATGCCGCTGAGGCCTGGGAACTCGAAGCTGTCAATCTTGTTGAGATAGCGGCCATACTGGCTATAGATTTCCTCCAGACGCTGCTTGATGCTGGAGCCATTGGCACGATAATAAGCAGCCATTTCACAAATCAGCATGGAAGCTACAACGGCATCCTTGTCGCGGACATAGGTGCCAGCCAGATAGCCATAGCTTTCCTCAAAGCCGAAGATGAAGCGGTTTTCCTGCTGGTTCTTTTCCAGTCCCAAGATCTGATCGCCGATCCACTTGAAGCCAGTAAGGACGCTGCGGAGCTCTACATTGTAGTGGGCAGCAACGGCCTTGGCCAATGGCGTGGAAACCAAGGACATAACAGCCACAGGATCCTTTGGCATGGTGCCTTTCTCAATGCGGCCGGCACAGATGTAGTCCAGCAACAGCACGCCCATCTCGTTGCCTGTTACCAACTCATAGGAGCCGTCAGGACACTTCATGGCAATGCCCACACGGTCAGCATCAGGGTCGGTAGCCAGCATAAGGTCAGCATCACTTTCCTGGGCCAGCTTCAGGCCGGATTCCAGGGCAGCATAAATCTCTGGATTTGGATAGCTGCAGGTGGTGAAATAGCCATTTGGATATTCCTGCTCAGGCACAATGGTAATATCCGTAATGCCGATATCCTTCAGAACCTGGGTAACTGGTACCAAACCAGAGCCGTTCAGCGGGCTATATACCAACTTCAAGCCAGAGGTCTTGGCAAGGCCTGGACGAACCTGGCAGGATTCGATAGCTTCATAGAATGCCTTCTTGCAGTCATCCCCTACAAAGCGGATAAGTCCGTCCTCTACCCCCTGGGCAAAGGAAATCTGCTGGAAGCCGTTCAGTACGTCGATTTTCTGAATCTCATTATACACTACATCAGCAGCCTGATCAGGCATCTGGCAACCATCTGGGCCATAGGCCTTGTAGCCATTGTACTTGGCTGGGTTGTGAGATGCAGTTACCATAATGCCAGCATTGCAGTTATAATACCTGGTGGCAAAGGACAAAGCCGGAACAGGCATGGCTGCATCATAGATGCGTACCTTGATGCCATTGGCTGCCAGTACCCCTGCGGCAGTCTTGGAGAAAACATCACTTTTCAATCTGGTATCAAAGCTGATGGCTACAGTCTGAGTGCCTCCCTGGGTCTTTACCCAGTTGGCCAGACCCTGGGTGGCCTGGGCTACTACATAGACATTCATGCGGTTGGTACCGGCACCCAGAACACCTCTCAGGCCAGCAGTACCAAACTGCAAGGAAACAGCAAAGCGATCCTTGATTTGCTCATCATCACCCTGGATTTTTCTCAGCTCCGGGGAAAGGTCAGGATCTGCCAAATCAGCGGACAGCCAACGCTGGTATTCATCGTTATACATCTATATACCTCCTTGAATTTAATTACAGTATTTATTATTTGATATCATTAATATTCGCAATAAATCTGCAAATTCCTGCTAAGGAGAAAAATTATTTTTCTACTGCTGATAGCCTGCAAAAAAATATCCCATGAAACGAACCCCAAGTGGGCGGTTTCACGGGATGTTGTTTACGGGAGTCCTGCCGTATGCTGACAGGAAGCCTTTTACTGCATATTGGACAGATTATCGAATCTGGTAAATTCCTTCTTGAAGAAGAGCTTGACGGTAGCCACAGGTCCATTACGGTGCTTGGCTACAATTACCTCAGTGATGTTTTGATCCTTGGTTTCCTTGTCATAGTAATCCTCACGATAAAGGAACATTACTATATCTGCATCCTGCTCCAGGGAGCCTGATTCACGCAGATCACTAAGCATAGGCCGCTTTATCTGACGATTTTCCACACTGCGGCTTAGCTGGGACAGAGCAATAATCGGCACATTTAGTTCCCTGGCCAGTGCCTTTAGAGCACGGGAAATTTCTGCAATCTCAGCCTGACGGTTGTCCCCGCTTACCTTGCCACTGCCCTGCATCAGCTGCAGATAGTCAATGATGATTAAATCCAAGCCATGCTGGGCCTTTAGACGACGAGCCTTGGAACGTAGCTCATTAATCTGAATACCGGCTGTATCATCAATATATAGCGGTGCCTTGCTGATATTGCCTGCCATATTGATGAGCCTTGCCCAGTCAGAAGGAGGCAAATCACCGATGCGAACCTTCTGGGCATCCAGGCAGGTTTCTGAGCAGAGAATACGCTGCATCAGCTGGCTCTTGGACATTTCCAGGGAAAAGAAGGCTACTGTCTTCCTCCCCCGAAAGGCCACATTGCTGGCAATATTCAAGGTAAATGCGGTCTTGCCCATACTTGGGCGGGCAGCTACTAAAATCAGATCCGATGGCTGTAGTCCTGAGGTAAGCTTGTCTAGATCCGTAAAATCCGTAGGAATACCTGTTAGTCCGCCATGAGCCTCATAAACCACATTGATACGGTCTATGGTATCCATGACAATATCAAATAGCGGCTCAAAATCCCCCGTATTTCTACGGCTAGAAACATCCATAATCCGCTTTTCGGATCTATCAATGATGGTGGAAACATCCTCCTCACCATCATAAACCATGGCACTGATGTCATTGGCTGCATTCAGCAGGTTCCGGAGATCTGACTTCTCTCGAACGATATTGGCATAGTAGCTTACATTGGAGGCTGATGGCACCGCATTGGCCAAGCTGGCAATAAAACCAGGGCCACCGGCTTTTTCCAGCATATTGTCCTTGGCCAGCTGCTCTGACAGGGTAACAATATCCACAGGTATATCGTCATGATGAAGAACCTTCATGGTATTAAAAACTATCCTATGTGCCTCTCGGTAGAAATCATCACCCTTGAGAATCTCTATGGCATCATCCACGGCAGTTTTTTTAGTGAGCATGGAGCCCAGCACAGCCTTCTCCGCCTCAATATTATTGGGAGGAGCCAGTTTCATAAGATCTTCATTTGATGGCATATGCTATTCCTCCTTTTCCAGTAGCAAATCCAAAGCCTCCTGGGCTGTTTCCACCGGGAATATCTCCAGACCCAGGTGATGTACAGGAATATCCTTGGCATTTTCCTCCGGAATAATCAGACGGCTGATGCCTGCCTGCTTTGCTCCGTAGGCCTTTTCAAATACCCCGCCCACAGGACGAACCCGGCCCTGGAGGGAAATTTCTCCTGTTACTGCCGTATCCTGGCGGATAGCCCTACCAGTAATAGCAGAAATAATGGCTGTCAGGATAGCTGTACCGGCACTGGGGCCGTCAATATTGCCTCCGCCGATGACATTGATGTGCAAATCGTAGTCATGAATATCCTTGCCTGTTACCTGCCGTACTACGGAAGCTGCATTAAACACGGAGTCCTTGGCCATGGAACCGGCAGTTTCATTGAAGCGGACAGACCCCTTGCCCTTTTCATGGGCAGGGAAGGCTACTGCCTCAATCTCAATGACAGAGCCAAGGAACCCTGCCACCCCTAGTCCAAAGATATGTCCCACCAATGGCTTGTCCGATGCCCTCTTGGTGATATATGGGCTTAGACGGCTGACCTGGGCTACCTTGTAGATATCGGCCTTGGTAATAATCACAGCCGTAGTGGCTGCTTCCTGCTGCTGCCCAATATCATCTGGTGCAGCATCCTCTATTTTGTTGCTGCGTTCCAAGGCCAGGCTATAGGCATCTGCCAATATATTGATGGCCTTGCGTCCCTCAATAGTATATTCGCTGATAAGTTCTGCTGTCCCTTCCTCCAATTCAGCAGACAGCCGCTGGGCTGCATTGGCCACGATGGTTTCAATATGCTTTGGAGTCAGTGGCTCAAAGTAAATCTCCGCACAACGGGAGCGAAGAGCAGGATTGATGGAAGAAGCGTCCCTGGTGGTAGCACCAATCAGCACAAAATCTGCTGGAGCACCTTCCTCAAAAAGTTTCCTGATATATGGTGGTACCTTTTCATCTGTAGGATCATAATAGGCAGACTCAAAGAAAGCTCGCTTGTCCTCCAGCACCTTGAGGAGCTTGTTTTGCAGCACTGGATCCATTTCACCGATTTCGTCAATAAAGAGAATACCACCGTGGGCATCTGTTACCAGGCCAGGTTTTGGCTCCGGCACACCTGTATCGGCAAGATCCCGACGTGCCCCCTGATAAATAGGGTCATGGACAGAACCTAACAAAGGATTGGTCAAATCCCTAGGATCCCAACGAAGGGTGGTGCCATCAGTTTCCACAAAGGGAGCCTCTGCCCCAAAAGGAGATAAAGGTCGCTGACGAGCTGCCTCCAACACCAGGCGGGCAGCAGTGGTTTTGCCTACTCCCGGAGGGCCGTAGAGGATTAGATGCTGGGGATATGGGGAGCTTAGCTTTGCCAGCAGGGAGTGGACAGCCCGCTCTTGGCCTACGATATCCTCCAGAGATTTTGGCCGCAGCAGCTCCATAACAGACTGAGTAAGGCTCACCTTTTCCAATTCCTCCAGCTGCTCTCGCTTCTGCTTCTCCATAGGAGTTTCCCCACTGCCCTTTTCCTCCTTGAGAATCTGGCGACGGATATCCTGCACGTAGTCCTGATGATGCTCCTCCATGCGGTTGGCAACCTTTTGCTCCAAATCCGCCTCCAGACTACGGCGAGCCAGGATATCGGAAATCTTCTCCATAAGCTTGTCCAGGATGGCAGGGATTTCCTCATCTTTGGGGATTTCTGCCAAAGTAGGATTCTCAAAAATAATTTTCTGTAAAGCAAGAACACGCTCCCCTTTAATGGGGGAGCGTACCAGAGGTAGGGCATCCATTTTGCCTGCCTTGATTACCAGCTTGTCAGATCCATAATAATCCACCAGCAGGGAGAAAAGCATGTCGATTTTTCTGTCTATGTCATCCTTAGGCTCCTGCTGGGGAGCTTCGGCAGCCTCCACAGGTGCTGCCTGATCCATATCTTCCTGCTTCTCATCATGAGAACGGAAAAACTTGGCAAAGAAATTGTTCATTAGTCTGCTGTAACCTCAACCTTGATGGTAGTAGTAATCTCTGGATGTACCTTGATAACAGCCTCGTAAAGGCCTGGGCCTGCAACCTCGCCCTTGATGGAAATCTTACGCTTATCCATCTCGATGTTGTGCTGTTTCTTCAGCATATCAGATACATCCTTGCCGGTAACGGAGCCAAAGAGTCGGCCATTGGCACCAACCTTTACTGGAATCTTCACGGTAATCTTAGCCAACTGAGCTGCCATGAGCTTGGCCTCATCATTGTCCTGAGCCTTCTTACGGGCAGCAGAGCCCGCCTTGGCGTTAGCTACATTCAGGTTGGCGGCAGTAGCCTCCTGGGCAAATTTCTTTGGCAACAGGAAGTTGCGGCCGTAGCCCTCGGAAACCTCTACTACATCACCTTTATTACCTACTTTTTTAACGTCCTGCAGAAGTATTACTTTCATTTTTATCATTCTCCTCTATAAATAATTGTGTTGCTGTGATAACATCCTCATAAACCTTGTCCAGCTCGGCATTGACAATCTGAGCACCAGCTACATTCTGATGGCCGCCTCCACCAAACTGCTCCATAATGACCTGAACATTGATGCTGCCGGTGGAGCGAGCACTGATGCCCACCACATCCGGTGAAAGCTGGAATACCACCATGCTGGCCCTGGCTCCCTCTATGCGGAGCATGGAGTCAGCCACCTGGGCCGCTATGACCTGGATATTTGGCAAAGGCTCCCGGCAGGTTGTAACAATCAGGCCGCAAGGCAGCATCCGTGCCTGAGCCTTGGCTTTTGCCTTGGCTTGCTCCGTTTCAAAGTCTGAGCGGAACAGCTGCCGTACAGAAACTGGATCGGCACCGCACCGCCGCAGATAGGCTGCCGCATCAAAGGTGCGGACACCAGTCTGGACGGCAAAATTCTTGGTATCTACTAAAATGCCTGCATAAAGAGCAGTAGCCTCCACTCTCGGCAGCACTAAATCATCGCTGAAATAGATTAGAAGCTCCGTTACCAGCTCACTGGTGGAGCTGGTAGCAGGCTCGCTATAGATAAGCCTGGTATTCTTGATAAAATCCGCACTGCGGCGATGATGGTCAATAACCACCACGTCCTTGATGCGTTCCAACAGCTCTGGAGATGCTGTCAGATGTGGGATATGGGTATCTACCACAAAGAGCACCGGCTTGGCTGCCGTAATATTGGCCAGGCGGCTGGCTGGTAGGAATAAATCGCTGTAGCCCTCCTTGGCCTTTAAAGCATCGCTAAATTTGTTGATGCCTGTATTAAACTCGCTGAGGATAATATGGACAGGCTTTTTCAGATACCTGGCCATGCGGGAAACGCCAATGGCTGCACCTAGGGAATCAAAATCCTCATTCTGGTGCCCCATAATGAATACCTCATCCGACTCCTGAATAATTTCATAAATGGAGTTGGAGATTATACGAGCCTTTACCCGGGTGTATTTCTCTACGGCCTTGGTCTTGCCGCCGTAGAAATTGGTTTTGCCCCGCTGGAGCACAGCCACCTGATCGCCACCACGGCTCAGGGCCATTTCCAGCATGGAATAGGCCTTGCCCCCTAGCTGGTTCATATTCTGGCTATCGGCTACCGCCACGCCAATGCTAAGGGTAACGGAGAGGTGCCGGACAGAATTTTGCAGGCAGCGAACCTTGTCCAGGACAGAAAATTTTTCTTCCAGGGCTGTGTCAAGGTTTCGCTTTTCCATCAGACCCACATAAAGGTCATCGGAAATCTTCCGTAAAAAGCCCTCCAAATGGTTCATCCAATCAGTGACAGCCTTATTGGTTTCAAATATAAGGCTGTTCTGCTCTGTATCATTAAGGCCCTGAAGTACATCATTGAAATTGTCTATCTGGATGTACATCAGCACCGGACGAGAGTCGCAGTGAATCCGCTTTAGTATTTCCAGGGCAGAATCGTCCTGAATGTACAGGGCCATCATGCCGCAGGTGCTTTCCTTGGTGGCAATCTGACGGTGAATCACCCGGTAGTGGACATTGTCATGGATAAACACCGTAGCACCGTTGCGCCCCCAGATGGGCTCCAATTCCAGCTCCGGCCAGAAGTCCTCCAAGGACATATTGTATGCCGGCTCCTTGACAATATGCTTTTCCAGCTCCTTGTTGAACCACTGTACCCGCCCAGCTTGATCCACCAGCAGCACAATCTGTGGCAGCTGGTCTAGAGCGTAGTTGTTAGCAGAGCTAACATTGCTGATAACAGTATGGCAGTAATGCTCAAACTCCTCGCTGCGACAGAGGCATCTCTCCCGGGCAAAGAACAGCAGCATCATCCACACCAACATGGAACCCAGCCCTATAAGTGTATTGTAATAAGTCAGTATACCTGTAAGAATAAGTGCCGCAAACAGGATAAAGCAGATATCCAGCCAGGCATTTAGATTACGTGGCATAATATTACCTCTCGGTTTCTTGCATAATCAACGGGCAAATCTCTTGCGGTAGTCAAAGAGCATATCAAAAAGTCCGCATACAGCCAACAGCTGGGAAATAGCTCCGTTAAAGAAAATAAATAAAATAATCAGCCAGAAAATCCACCGCTTGAGGCGGTTTCGTAAGAGCTTGCTCAGAACGGCTACCCCTTGGATAAATCCCGCCAAGGTGGACAGCACATAAGCATTCAGGGACACCTGCTGCAAAAGCTCAATATCCCTGGAAGAACCCCAATACAGTCCAATCAAAGCAAAGGCAAAGAGATAAAGGATAACCCTTGGCAGCCGCCATTCATCCAGGGACGGCAGGACAGCTACATCATGGCCCAATCGCCGCAATACCTTGCCCCCTACGGCAAAGTTCAACCAGGCGGTAATCATGCCGCTAAGAAGCAGCACCACCGGTATCAGCAATGCCACATAGCTCATAGCACTGGAAAATTCTCCCTGGAGCCGCTGCACCTCAGTGGTGTCCATGCCCATGGCAGTGTACATCTCAAAGACTGCTGCTGTGGATTCTTGCATGGCTGCCATCTGCTCCGACATGGCCAGAGGATTGATGCCTGTCAGGGCCAAGGTTAGTCCCGCCGTCAGGAAAACTCCTGCCAGGGAAGCAATTAGTCCGTAGAGCAAAATCCTAGAGGCCGACATCTGCCGGTAAAACCCATAGCCCAAAGCCAGACTGGTAGGGCCGAAGGCAGCCGCCATGTGGACAGCACTTACCGGCGTAATCAGGATGGTCATAATAATCGCGGCTGCTGCAATGCTGAGTAGACCGTATTTCATACCATGGCGTACAATCAGCACGATGATAGGCAAAGGCCACAAAAGGGTGGCTGCAATACCTGCCACAGGCATGTATACGGCTATCAAGGCCATAATCACGGTAATGGCCACCAGCAAACCGCTTTCCGTAGTAGATTTTACGGTAAAGCTACGCATATAAAATTTCTCCTTTTAACTTTTTTAATAACACATTATATCATTTTAGAGCAAATCTGGCTAGAGTTGAACATGGAGCCCGCCCAAAACAAAAATCCCTGCCAGATATCTGACAGGGATGGGGTGGTTCTAAGGTATCATTCTACAGCATCATAGCCCAGCTGCAATGCCTTCATATTTGCCTCAATGGTATGAGGTGGTACACGATGGGACACAGCGGTGCGGACTGTTTCCAAATCCGCCAGCTTCAACACCTTGGTGAGAACTCCTAGTGCCACAATATTGGCAAAAAGAGATTTGCCCACTTCTTCAATAGCCAGCTTAGTGATAGGAACTCGTACCACATTGGCAAAGTCCGGTGGCTCAGGCACCAGATCCGTATCCAGAATCAAAAGTCCCTCTGGATGAAGGTCTGTGTAGTATTTGTCCGCAGCCTTCTGGGTCATGGCCAGCACCACATCAGGGGTCTTGACATGTGGATGATAGATGGGCTGGCTATCGTCAATGATAACCTCAGACTTGGAAGCACCGCCACGGGCCTCAGGGCCATAGGACTGAGACTGTACCGCCTCCATGCCGGCAGAAACTGCAGCCTCTGCATAAATAATGGCTGCGGTGATTACGCCCTGGCCGCCGGAGCCGGATAATCTAATCTCTTTTCTCATTTTCCAGCACCTCCTGCAACATCAATAACATGGTCATAGGCAGTAGCGTAGTCTACCTCGGTATCCTGATACAGGAGGCCAATAGGGAACTTGTCCCCTGTCTTCTTTTCCTCAGGCAGCTTGTCCCAGGCGGCCTTCATGACAGCGTTGTCCCGCATCCACTTCATGAGCTCCACAGGATCTGCCATCTTGTTCTTGCGACCGTAGGCAGTAGGGCACTGAACCATGGCCTCGATAAAGGAAAAGCCCTTGTTGTCAAAGCCCTTGGCAATCATGTCCGTAAGATGCTGCACATGGTAGGCAGTAGAGCGAGCTACATAGGTAGCACCGGCAGCCTCTGCCAGACGGCAAGCATCAAATACAGGGTCAATGGCACCATATGGAGCAGTGGTAGCCTTCTTGCCAGTTGGAGTCATTGGTGACGCCTGGCCACCAGTCATGCCGTAAATATTGTTGTTGAAAAGCACCACGGTCAGATCGATATTGCGACGGCAGCCGTGGATAAAATGATTGCCGCCAATGGCGGTGCAATCGCCATCACCGGTAATAACAACTACATTCAGCTCAGGATTTGCCATCTTGATGCCGGTGGCAAAAGGAATAGCACGGCCATGGGCAGTATGCAAGGTATCAAAATCCATATAGCCGGAGGCACGAGAGGAACAGCCGATACCGGATACAATCACGGTCTTATCCCTGTCCAATCCCTTTTTCTCAATAGCCTGGACAATGGCCTTGGTGGCAATGCCGTTGCCACAGCCTGGACACCAGAGATGTGGCAGGCGGTTCTGGCGAAAATACTGTTCAAAGGATCTTTCCATTATTTATTACCTCCTGCAAGGTTTTCAATGGCCTCAAGAATTTCCTCAGGCTCGAAGATAGTCATATCGTACTTGGCACAAAGCTCTACTGGGCACTGGCCGTTGGCAGCACGCTGAACCTCCCCAACCAGCTGGCCGTAGTTCAGCTCTGTTACCAAGATGCCCTTTACCTTGGCAGCCAGTTCCTTGATGGCTTTGTCGGCAAATGGCCAAATGGTAATAAGGCGAACCATGCCTACCTTGATGCCCTTCTTGCGGGCTTCTAGCACAGCTTCATAGGCCGTACGAGCAGTACCGCCAAAGGCAACCACGGCATACTCTGCATCATCCATGCAATATTCCTCTACATGGATGATTTCATCACCAGCAATCTCTATCTTCTTGTGGAGACGGTCGATGGCTTCACGAGTAATCTTAGGACTGCCTACAGGGAAGCCTGTTTCATCGTGAATCAGGCCAGTAACATGAATATGGTAGCCCTTGCCGAAGTCAGCCACATTTGGCACCAAGTCCTCAGCAGGAGCATAAGGCTGATAGCCCTCCTGGCGGGTCTTGTCCGGCTGGCGGCGTGGATAAATCTCCAACTCACTGGTATCAGGCAATTCTACCTTTTCCCGGAGATGGCCTACGATCTCGTCCATCAGGAGAATAACAGGGGTGCGGAAACGCTCGGAATAGTTGACAGCCATAACAGCGGTATCAAATGCTTCACGGACGCTCCATGGAGACAGGGCAATCATAGGGTGATCACCGTGGGTACCCCATCTAGCCTGCATTACATCACCCTGGGATGGGGCAGTTGGCTGGCCGGTAGATGGGCCTACACGCTGTACATTGACAATAACAACAGGAATCTCTGCTGCTGCTGCATATCCTATAAGCTCCTGCTTCAGGGATATGCCCGGACCGGAGGAGGCGGTAAGAGCCTTCTTGCCTGCCAGGGAAGCACCTAATACTACGCCCATGCTGGCGATCTCATCTTCCATCTGGACGAATTTGCCGCCTACGCGAGGCAGCAGCTTGGCCATACCCTCGGCTACCTCTGTGGATGGTGTAATAGGATAGCCGCCAAAGAAGCGTACACCTGCAGCCAGTGCACCTTCGGCACAGGCCTCGTTACCCTGCATCAATCTTGCTTTGCTCATTTTGCCACCTTCTTATCTACAAAAATTGCATAGTCAGGACAGCGCAGCTCGCACTGGCCACAGCCTATACAGTCGTCGGGATTTACGATAATAACCTTGCCCAGCTCGGACAATCCCAAAACCTGCTTGGGACAAAAGGCGACACAGATGCCGCAACCTTTGCAGCGAGGCAGCTTGAGCGTAATCTCAGAATTCATTTCTGACCCTCCAATACAATACACAATGTATATCAATACCAACTAATGTATAAACATACAAAATGAAAAATCTCCTAAATACACATAAAGCAGTCTTTGTACCGACACACGATACGGAAGACTGCCACGTTGCAAAATTCATTATATCATTTTGAAATGTACTTGTGTAGTATTTTTTTATTATATTACTCTAGGAATAGAAAATATATTGTATACAACATAG